>NZ_VYKE01000539.1:0-463 GCF_032424515.1 Pseudomonas sp. JV245A | reverse complement strand
CGCGGCAGGATGATATAGAACAGCGCCTTGGGCCGGGACATGCCCAGGGCCCGCGCGGCTTCGATTTCACCGGGCGGAATGGCCTGGATCGCGCCACGCAGGATCTCGGCGATGTAGGCCGCGGTGTGCAGGGTCATCGTGGCGGTGGCGCACCAGAACGGGTCGCGCAGGTAGGGCCACATGAAGCTGTCGCGCACCGCATCGAACTGCGCCAGGCCGTAATACACCAGGAACAGCTGCACCAGCAGCGGCGTGCCGCGAAAGAAGAAGATGTAGGCGTAGGGCAGGGCGCGCACGTACCAGAGCTTGGACGAACGGGCGATGCCCAAGGGGATGGCCAGCAGCAAACCGAGAATCACGGCGATGCCCACCAACTCGAGGGTCAGCGTCGCGCCCTGGATGAACTTCGGCAGCCATTTGTAGATGACTTCCCATTCCATTACGTCGTCCTCACAAAGCCGCG
>NZ_VYKE01000054.1:0-33586 GCF_032424515.1 Pseudomonas sp. JV245A | reverse complement strand
GGCAAAGGCCGGCGGGCAATCAGTTGATCGAGATCATCCGCATCGAACCGGCCTGAGACGGTTCAGACCACGCCCTGGGCCAGCATGGCATCGGCGACCTTGACGAAGCCGGCGATGTTCGCACCCTTCACGTAGTTGATCCGGCCATTCTCTTCGCCATAGTGCACGCAAGCGTGGTGGATCGACTGCATGATGTTGTGCAGCTTGCTGTCCACTTCACCGGCGGTCCACAGCAGGCGCATGGCGTTCTGCGACATTTCCAGGCCACTCACCGCCACGCCACCGGCGTTGGACGCCTTGCCCGGGGCGAAGAGGATACCCGCGTCGATAAAGATATCCACAGCCTCCAGAGTGGTCGGCATGTTGGCACCTTCGGCGACACAGGTGCAGCCGTTGCGCAGCAGGGTACGGGCCGCCTCGGCGTCCAGTTCATTCTGCGTGGCGCAGGGCAAGGCGATATCGCACGGCAGGTCCCACGGAGTCTTGCCGGCGCGGAACTCCAGGCCGAACTGGCTCGCCAGCTCGCTGATACGCCCACGCTGCACGTTCTTGAGTTCCAGTACCGCCAGCCACTGCTCTTCGCTCAGGCCCGACTCGCAATACAGGGTGCCTTCGGAATCGGACAGGGAGATCACCTTGCCACCCAGGTCCATGACCTTGCGCGCCGCATACTGGGCCACGTTGCCGGAGCCGGAGATCGCCACGCGCTTGCCTTCGACCCGATCACCGCGGCGCTTGAGCATTTCCTCGGCGAAGTACACGCAGCCAAAGCCCGTGGCCTCGGGGCGGATCAGGCTGCCGCCGTAGCTGATGCCCTTGCCGGTCAGCACCGACGTGAACTGGTTGCTCAGGCGCTTGTACTGGCCAAAGAGGAAACCGATTTCCCGGGCACCCACGCCGATGTCACCGGCCGGGACGTCAACGTCGGCACCGATATGCCGGTACAGCTCGCTCATGAAGGCCTGGCAGAAGCGCATCACCTCGGCGTCGCTCTTGCCCTTGGGGTTGAAGTCCGAACCGCCCTTGCCGCCGCCCATGGGCAGGGAGGTCAGGGAGTTCTTGAAGGTCTGCTCGAAGGCGAGGAATTTCAGCACGCCCATGTTGACCGAGGGATGGAAGCGCAGGCCGCCCTTGTACGGGCCGATGGCGCTGTTCATCTGGATGCGGAAGCCGCGGTTGACCCGGACCTTGCCCTGATCGTCGACCCACGACACGCGAAACACCACCGCGCGTTCCGGCTCGCAGATCCGCTCGAGAATACCGGAGCTCAAGTAGTGCGGATTGGCTTCGAGAAACGGCCAAAGGCTGCGCAGGACCTCTTCCACCGCCTGATGGAATTCAGGCTGGTCCGGGTCGCGTTTTTTCAGGCGGGCGAGGAAGTCTTCGACGGATTCGATCATGGGAAGTCTCGGCAAATTTATTGTCGTTAAGAAGAGATTTGCCCGGGACTTTATCAATTCAATCCGCACCGCGACAGCGCAAAATGTCGCAGATATGAATTTAAATGGTGCAATAAATATAAATAGCCCGGTTCTACAGGTGTTTTACGCACCGAATTGGTGACAAAAATTGACTGCTTTGCACTCACTTTGAACGTTGAGCCACGCCCCCGAATGAACCGCCCAGGTTTCTGCCAGGCATAAAAAAACGGAGCCCGAAGGCCCCGTTTTTTCAAGCAGCTAACCGATCAGGCCAGCTTCTTGTGCCGTACCCGGTGCGGTTGCGCCGCGGCTTCGCCCAGGCGTTTCTTGCGATCGGCTTCGTACTCGGTGTAGTTGCCTTCGAAGAACACCGCTTGGGAGTCGTCTTCGTACGCCAGGATGTGAGTGGCCACCCGGTCCAGGAACCACCGATCGTGGGAGATCACAATGGCGGCGCCCGGGAAGTCCAGCAGGGCTTCTTCCAGGGAACGCAGGGTTTCAACGTCGAGGTCGTTGGAAGGTTCGTCGAGCAGCAGGACGTTGCCACCCTCCTTCAGGGTCAGGGCCAGGTGCAGGCGGCCGCGCTCACCACCGGACAGGTCCTTGACGAACTTCTGCTGGTCGCCGCCCTTGAAGTTGAAACGGCCGACGTAGGTACGCGACGGGATCTCGTAGTTGCCGATGCGGATCTGGTCGGAGCCGTCGGAGATCTGCTGGAACACGGTCTTGCTGCCGTCCAGGTCCTCACGGCTCTGGTCCACGCAGGCAAGCTGCACGGTTTCACCGATCTCGATGCTGCCCGAATCCGGGGTTTCCTTGCCCATGAGCATGCGGAACAGGGTCGATTTACCGGCACCGTTACCGCCGATCACGCCGACAATGGCGCCCTTGGGCATGGAGAACGACAGGTTGTCGATCAGCACGCGATCGCCGTAGCCCTTGGTGACGTTCTTGAATTCGATGACCTTGTCACCCAGGCGCGGGCCGGCCGGGATGTAGATCTCGTTGGTTTCGCTGCGCTTCTGGAATTCCTGGGACTGCATTTCCTCGAAGCGTTGCAGACGGGCCTTGGATTTCGACTGGCGGGCCTTGGCGCCTTTGCGCACCCACTCCAGCTCTTCCTTCATGGCCTTTTCATGGGCCGACTGCTGCTTGGATTCCTGGGCCAGACGGTCGGACTTGGCTTCCAGCCAACCGGAGTAGTTGCCCTCGTAAGGAATGCCGGCGCCGCGGTCGAGTTCCAGAATCCAGCCGGCAACGTTGTCCAGGAAGTAACGGTCGTGCGTGATCGCAACCACGGTGCCCGGGAAGTCGTGGAGGAAGTGCTCCAGCCAGGCGACGGAGTCGGCGTCCAGGTGGTTGGTGGGTTCGTCGAGCAGCAGCATGTCCGGAGCGGACAGCAGCAGGCGGCACAGGGCCACACGACGCTTCTCGCCACCGGACAGGTGCTCGACCTTGGCGTCCCAGGACGGCAGGCGCAGGGCGTCGGCGGCCACTTCCAGCTGGCGCTCCAGGTTGTGGCCGTCGCTGGCCTGCAGGATGGCTTCCAGCTTGGCCTGCTCGGCGGCCAGCTTGTCGAAGTCGGCATCCGGCTCGGCATAGGCGGCGTAGACCTCGTCCAGGCGCGCCTGGGCGTCCTTGATCACGCTGACCGCTTCCTCGACCACTTCACGCACGGTCTTGGCCGGGTCCAGCTGGGGTTCCTGGGGCAGGTAACCGATGTTCAGGTCCGGCATCGGGCGGGCTTCGCCCTCGAACTCGGTGTCGACGCCGGCCATGATCTTCAGCAGCGTGGACTTGCCCGAACCGTTGAGGCCCAGCACGCCGATCTTGGCGCCAGGGAAAAAGGACAGGGAGATGTTTTTCAGGATTTCCCGCTTCGGCGGAACAACCTTGCCCAGCCGATGCATGGTGAAGACGTATTGAGCCATGGTGAACCTAGCGTCAGTGACAGATGAATAGAACGGGCCGGGCCCGGGCCAGGCCATGCGCTGCGCCGGCATTGACCATGATCAATACCGACGGGCGGAAAAAGCCTGATTGTCTGGAGCTGGAACGCTCCCGCGTAACCGGCAAAACTACCTCAATGCACGATCCAGGTCCAGCCAGGCGGGACTGGCACTTTGCCACAACTCAAGGCATGCTAGCCGCCCTTCGGGCGTCCGGCTTATAGTGCACGTCGCGCCAGCCCAGCCAAACCGCAGGATCACAGCTTGTTCAACGTCACTTCGCCAAAGCCCGCGCGCGCCGCTGCCCCCGGGCCGGCCTATCCTATGCGTGGCACACTCAAAGGCGCACTGGCGACGCTGGTGCTGTTGCTGCTGGCCCTGTTGTTCTGGCAGTTGCTCGATCAACTGCAACAGACCCGCCAGGACCAGCGTCAGCATGCCATCGACTACAGCGCCGACCTGGCCGACCACCTGAGCCTGAACCTGGCGCTCAACGCCCAGATCGCCCTCAATCTGCTGCCCATCATCGAGGCACCGCGAGACAGCCAGCAGCAACAGCAACTGCTTCAGAAACTCCAGCGCTCGCTGCCGGACGTACGCAGCTTTGCCCTGCTGGACAGCAAGGGGCAGATCCTCAGCGACAGCGCCACCGATAGCCAGGACGCCCTGTGGCTCGCCGAGCTGGTCCAGCGCAGCCGTGCCCAACGCTACTACTACAGCAACCCCGCCGATGGCTCGGTGGTGCATGTCCTGCTGCACCAGTCCAGCGGCGGGAGCCGCGGCTACTGGGTCCTGCGCCTGGCTCCAAGCTTTCTGCAGACCCTGGTACGGCAAAGCGAAGAAGGCTTCAAGCCCACCTGGGTGATCGAGAACCGCCTCAGCCACCAGGTGATCAAGCGCGATGAGCGCAGCACTTCGACCCCAGGCATGCTGGATCCCGACGAAATGGCCAGCAGCGTACTGCTGGTGCCCCTGAGCAACAGCGACTGGCAACTGCGCGGCCTGTTCGACCAGCGGGCCGTGCTCGAGGCGCTGCTGCCGGCCTTCATTGGCAAGTGCCTGCTGGGCCTGGCCTTCTCCCTGCTGCCGGTGATCGCCCTGCTGAACATGCGCCGGCGCCAGCGCCAACTGCACGAAGGCCGGCGGCGCTATCAGGACATTTTCGAAGGCACCGGCGTGGCCTTGTGCGTCATGGATATCTCCGGGCTTCCAGGGTTGCTCGACAAGCACAACCTGCACAACAGCGACCAACTCAAGCGCTGGCAGGCCAGCGATCCTGGCCACCGCCTGCAACTGCTCAGTGAATTGCGCATCACCGAGGTCAACCAGGTTGCCCTGCGCCTGCTCAACGTCGAATCCAGCGAGCAGGCCTGGCAACTGCTGATCGAAGGCAGCCCGAAGAACGGCAACGCCATCGGCAGCCAGTTGCTCGAAGCCGTGATCAACCAGCAGAAACAGCTGGAACTGGAGATCAAGCTCAGCGACGCCCAGGGCAACGACCAGCATCTGTGGCTGGTCCTGCGCCTGCCCGAGGCCATCGCGGACTACAGCGCGGTGATCCTCAGCATCAGCGACATCACCAGCCGCAAGCTGATCGAACTTTCACTGCTGGAGCGCGAAGGTTTCTGGTCGGACGTGGTGCGCACCGTGCCCGATCACCTGTACGTACAGGATGTGATCAGCCAGCGGATGATCTTCAGCAACCACCACCTGGGCCAGACCCTGGGCTACAACAAGACCGAGCTGCACCAGATGGGCGAGTACTTCTGGGAAATCCTCCTGCACCCGGAAGACGCCGACCTCTATCACCGCCTGCGCCAGGAGCAGCGGCACTCGGCCTATGCCCAATTGCTGCAATGCCAGTTGCGTTTCCGCCACCGCAGCGGCCAGTGGCGGCGCTTCGAGATCCGCGAGCAGGCCCTGGCCCGGGACCGCTACGACCAGGTGACGCGGATCATCGGCGTAGCCAAGGACATCACCGACCAGATCGAGGCCAGCGAGTCCCTGCGTGACAGCGAGCAGCGCTACCGCATGCTCGCCGAAAGCATCAGCGACGTGATTTTCTCCACCGACAGCAAACTTTCGCTGAACTACGTCAGCCCTTCGGTGCACGCGGTGCTCGGCTACGACGTGGAGTGGATCTTCCAGAACGGCTGGCAGTCGACCATCGCCAACCCGCAGCAGTTGAGCGGCATCTACACCCTCATGGACCGGGTCAGCAAGGCCCTGGACAAACCCGAGCAACTGGCGCAATTGCGCAGCCAGGTGCAGACCCAGCTGTTCCTGTTCGACTGCCTGCGGGCCGATGGCCGCAAGATCCCCATCGAACTGCGCCTGGTACTGGTGTGGGACGAGCATGGCGCCTTCGAGGGCGTGCTCGGGGTCGGCCGCGACATCAGCCAGCAGCGCCGAGCGGAAAAGGACCTGCGCATGGCGGCCACGGTATTCGAGCACTCGACCTCGGCGATCCTGATCACCGACCCCGCCGGCTATATCGTCCAGGCCAACGAGGCGTTCAGCCGGGTCAGCGGCTACGCGGTGTCCCAGGTGCTCGACCAGTTGCCGAACATGCTCACCGTGGACGACCAGCAGGAAGCCCACCTGCGCTATGTACTCAAGCAACTGAACCAGCACAGCACCTGGGAAGGCGAAGTCTGGCTCAAGCGCCGCAATGGCGAGCACTACCCGGCGTGGGTCGGGATCACCGCAGTGCTCGACGATGAAGGCGACCTGGCCAGCTACGTGTGCTTCTTCAGCGACATCAGCGAACGCAAGGCCAGTGAACAGCGCATCCACCGCCTGGCCTACTACGACGCCCTGACCCACCTGCCCAACCGCACTCTGTTCCAGGACCGCCTGCACACCGCCCTGCAATCGGCAGAACGACAGAAGTCCTGGGTGGTGCTGATGTTCCTCGACCTGGACCGCTTCAAGCCGATCAACGACTCCCTGGGCCATGCCGCCGGCGATCGCATGCTCAAGGAAATGGCCACGCGCCTACTGGGCTGCGTCGATGACGACGACACCGTGGCACGCATGGGCGGCGACGAATTCACCCTGCTCCTGCAGCCGCGCTCCAGCCGTGAGATGGCCCTGAACCGGGCGATCCATGTGGCCGAGCAGATTCTCGCCAGCCTGGTCAAACCCTTCGTCCTCGAAGGCCGCGAGTTCTTTGTTACCGCCAGTATCGGCATCGCTCTGAGCCCCCAGGATGGCAACGAGCTGAGCCAGTTGATGAAGAACGCCGACACCGCGATGTACCACGCCAAGGAACGCGGCAAGAACAATTTCCAGTTCTACCAGGCAGACATGAACGCCAGCGCCCTGGAGCGCCTGGAACTGGAAAGCGACCTGCGCCACGCCCTGGAGCAGGAGGAATTCGTGCTTTATTACCAACCGCAGTTCAGCGGTGACGGCAAGCGCCTGACCGGCGCCGAGGCGCTGCTGCGCTGGCGCCACCCGCGTCGCGGCCTGGTACCGCCGGGTGACTTCATTCCGGTGCTCGAAGAACTGGGGCTGGTGGTGGATGTGGGCGACTGGGTGATCAGCGAAGCCTGCCGCCAGCTCAAGTCCTGGCACCAGGCCAAGGTGCGGGTGCCGAAGGTTTCGGTGAACATCTCCGCCCGGCAGTTCTCCGACGGCCAGCTGGGCATGCGCATCGCCACCATCCTCAAGGACACCGGCCTGCCACCGGCGTGCCTGGAGCTGGAACTGACCGAAAGTATCCTGATGCGCGAAGTCAGCGAGGCGATGCAGATTCTCGATGGCCTGAAGAACCTCGGCCTGAGCATCGCGGTGGACGACTTCGGCACCGGCTACTCATCGCTGAACTACCTCAAGCAGTTCCCCATCGACGTACTGAAGATCGACCGCACCTTCGTCGACGGCCTGCCGTCCGGCGAGCAGGATGCGCAGATCGCCCGCGCCATCATCGCCATGGCCCACAGCCTGAACCTGGCGGTGATCGCCGAAGGCGTGGAGACCCACGAACAGCTGGAGTTCCTGCGCGAACATGGCTGCGACGAGGTCCAGGGCTACCTGTTCGGCCGGCCGATGCCGGCCAACCGCTTCGAGGCGCAGTTCAGCAACGACGCCCTGTTCATGTTCGACTAACATCCCCTGCTTGCGTAATTGCCGGCCTGCCGGCGAAGGCGGTCTCAGGGGCCTCTTCGCTGGCAAGCCAGCTCCTATACAAGCCCGTACCCAAGTGAAGGCCACTTGTCTGCGACATGATGTCCTTTCATATGCCATCTAAAACCCATTGGGTTAGAATGCCTCCCTTTTCTGCCCCCGATCCTTGAGGACCGCCATGTTCAGCCGTGATTTGACTATTGCCAAGTACGACGCCGATCTCTTTGCCGCCATGGAGCAAGAAGCTCAGCGCCAGGAAGAGCACATTGAGCTGATCGCTTCGGAAAACTACACCAGCCCAGCGGTGATGGAAGCTCAAGGCTCGGTACTGACCAACAAGTACGCCGAAGGTTACCCGGGCAAGCGTTACTACGGCGGCTGCGAATACGTCGACGTGGTTGAACAGCTGGCCATCGACCGCGCCAAGGAGCTGTTCGGCGCCGACTACGCCAACGTCCAGCCACACGCCGGCTCCCAGGCCAACGCCGCGGTCTACCTGGCCCTGCTGCAAGGTGGCGACACCATCCTGGGCATGAGCCTGGCCCACGGCGGTCACCTGACCCACGGTGCTGCCGTCTCCTCCTCCGGCAAGCTGTACAACGCTGTTCAATACGGCATCGACGCCAACGGCCTGATCGACTACGACGAAGTCGAGCGCCTGGCCCTTGAGCACAAGCCGAAAATGATCGTGGCCGGTTTCTCTGCCTACTCGCAAATCCTCGACTTCCCGCGCTTTCGCGAAATCGCCGACAAGGTCGGTGCCTACCTGTTCGTCGACATGGCCCACGTGGCCGGTCTGGTCGCCGCTGGCGTCTACCCGAACCCGGTGCCATTCGCTGACGTCGTGACCACCACCACCCACAAGACCCTGCGCGGTCCACGTGGCGGCCTGATTCTGGCTCGCGCCAACGCTGACATCGAGAAGAAGCTGAACTCCGCCGTATTCCCTGGCGCCCAGGGCGGCCCACTGGAGCACGTGATCGCCGCCAAGGCCATCTGCTTCAAGGAAGCACTGCAGCCTGAGTTCAAGGCTTACCAGGAACAAGTGGTGAAGAACGCCCAGGCCATGGCCGAAGTGTTCATCGAGCGCGGTTTCGACGTGGTGTCCGGTGGTACCAAGAACCACCTGTTCCTGCTGTCGCTGATCAAGCAGGACATCTCCGGCAAGGACGCTGACGCCGCTCTGGGCAAAGCCTTCATCACCGTAAACAAGAACTCCGTGCCAAACGACCCACGCTCCCCGTTCGTCACCTCCGGCCTGCGCTTCGGTACTCCGGCCGTGACCACTCGTGGCTTCAAGGAAGCCGAGTGCAAGGAACTGGCCGGCTGGATCTGCGACATCCTGGCGGACCTTTCCAACGAAGCGGTGATCGACGCCGTGCGTGAGAAGGTCAAGGCCATCTGCAAGAAGCTGCCGGTATACGGCGCTTAATCAGCCCGCAGACCGCAACAGAAAAAGCCCGGCCCAGTGCCGGGCTTTTTTGTGCCCGCAGGGCCGTGGAGACAGGCGGTGAAAGGAGCCTGCGAGGTCTTGCGAACGCAGGATACCCGGGCGGCTGGTCCGGCCGATCGCAGCCTGCGACAACGGCTACAGTGGCCAGGGGAGGAAAAACCACTGGTCAGACCGGTAAAGCCAATCTGCACCCTCCCCCTTGTAAACCCATAAAACCCGAGCGTAGACTGCGCCTGCACTGGACATACCGGTAAGACCAAAATAATTAAGTCCTCCATCCGTTGCGCGTCCCCCGCGCACGGCAGACAGGACACCGACCAGGATTCCCCCCATGCTCAGATGGTGCTCGCGTTCGATTTTCCTCCAGGTTGTCCTCGGACTGATGCTCGGCATCGTGTGCGGACTCACCCTCCCCGAATACTCCTCCCAGCTCAAACCCCTAGGCGATGGTTTCATCAAGCTGATCAAGATGCTGATCGGGCTGATCGTGTTCTGCGTGGTCGTCAGCGGCATCTCCGGTGCCGGCGACCTGAAAAAGGTCGGCCGCATCGGCCTCAAGTCGGTGATCTACTTCGAGATCCTCACCACCGTGGCCCTGGTGATCGGCCTGATCATGGCCTTCAGCACCGGCATCGGCAGCGGCGCCAACATCCATCTGGAGCAACTGTCCACCGCGGACATGGGCGACATCGCCCAGCGTGGCCAGCACATGCACACCACCACTCAGTTCCTCATGGACCTGATTCCCACCTCCGTGATCGGTGCCTTCGCCGAGAACAACATCCTCCAGGTGCTGCTGTTCTCGGTGCTGTTCGGGAGCGCCCTTAACCTGGTGGGTGAAGCCGCCTCGGGCATCTCCCGGCTGATCAACGAACTGAGCCATGTGATCTTCCGCATCATGGGCATGATCGTGCGTCTGGCGCCCATCGGCGTGTTCGGTGCCATCGCCTTCACCACCAGCAAGTACGGCCTGGATTCGCTGCAGCACCTGGGCAGCCTGGTGGGGCTGTTCTACCTGACCTGCTTTGCCTTCGTCGCGGTGATCCTGGGCCTGGTGATGCGTTTGTCGGGCCTGCGCATGCTGCCCTTTCTCAAGTACCTGCGCGAAGAGTTGCTGATCGTCCTCGGCACCGCTTCCTCCGACGCCGTGCTGCCGCAGATCATGCGCAAGCTGGAACACCTGGGGATCGGCAGTTCCACCGTAGGCCTGGTGATTCCCACCGGCTACTCGTTCAACCTCGACGGCTTCTCCATCTACCTGACCCTGGCCATCGTCTTCATTGCCAACGCCACCGGCACTCCGCTGTCCATGTCGGACCTTTTGACCATTCTTCTGGTGTCGCTGATCACCTCCAAGGGCGCCCACGGCATCCCCGGCTCGGCGCTGGTGATCCTGGCGGCAACCCTGACTGCAATCCCGGCGATTCCGGTGGTGGGCCTGGTGCTGGTGCTGGCGGTGGACTGGTTCATGGGCATTGGCCGCGCCTTGACCAACCTGATCGGCAACTGCGTGGCCACCGTCGCCATCGCCCGCTGGGAAAAGGACATCGACGTGCAGCGGGCCAACAAGGTGCTCAGCGGCCAGCAGGGCTACACCTTCCAGGCCCGAAAACCGGTGACCGGCGCCCACCAGCAGGAATTTTGACCCGATCTTGTGCCTGTCATCGGCAGGCACAACACTCGGCGCGGCAACAGCGCGCTATTAATCGTTCATGGAGTCAACAGTGATCAGCTCGTCAACAGTGGTGAATTCAGTGGTAGAAAAGCTCCGGGCCGCCCTGGCCCGCGGCCAGTGGCGCTCCGGCGACATGCTGCCAGGGCAACGCGAATTGGCCGAGCAACTGGGCATCAGCCGCCCCAGCCTGCGCGAAGCGGTGATCGTCCTGGAGACCCTGGGCCTGGTGCGCTCCATGCCCGGCAAAGGCGTGGTGGTGCTGGACACCCCCCTGGACGAAGCGCAGGGCAGCGACAGTGCAGTGGCCGGGGCCAGCCTCGAAGACGTGCTGCAACTGCGCTACACCCTGGAGCCCTTCATCGTCGGCCTGGTGGCGCAATCCATCAGCAGCAAGGAAGTCGGCCAGTTGCGCCTGACCCTGATGGACATGCGCGAAGCCCTTGAAGCCGGCGACAGCGAAGCCGGGGTCAACGCCTACATCGCCTTCCACGAGGAACTGTTCACCCTGACCAGCAACCCGATCTTCCAGAACGTGGTGCAACAGACCAGCAATGCCCTCAAGCAAAGTGCACAGATCCTGCGCAATTCACCGGAGCACCTGGCCGAACGCCTGGAAGAAAACGAGGCGGTGGTGCGGGCCATCCGCAACAAGAACAGCGCCCTGGCCAGCGCCGAGATGCGCCGGCACATCCTCCAGGAAGGCCAGCGCATGGGCATCGAACTGAATATCCCGGACGATCACCTGGGCAACAGCGCCCAGTAATCCCCCCGAGTCAGCAACCGGACTGGAGACAGGCCATGGTCAGCTACGCCCTGAAAAACAATCCCTTCACCCGGGTGGCCAGCCTGCCAAGGCGCCCTCGGGGCGAAAGGAAGCTGCTGGTGGATGATGTCTACCCGCAGATCTTCGACGCCATTCTCGAACAGCGCATCGCTCCCGGCAGCCGCTTCACCGAAGACAGCCTGGGGCAGGCCTTCGGCGTCAGCCGCAGCATAGTGCGCCAGGTCCTGGCGCGGCTTTCCCATCAGCAAGTGGTGATCCTGCGGCCCAATTACCGGCCCCAGGTGGCGGCGCCGGACCTGGAACAGACCCGGCAGATCCTGCATGCCCGGCGCCTGACGGAAATCACCCTGGTGCGCCTGGCCTGCCAGCAGCCCCGGCGCCAGTTGCAACCCTTGCGCGAGTTGATCGCCCAGGAGCGCGAGGCCATTGCCCGCGACCAGCGCGGGCCGGCTATCCGCCTGTCCGGGGAGTTCCACCTGCAACTGGCGGAAATCGCCGGCAACGGGCCCCTGGCACAGTTCCTCGGCAGCCTGGTGCCCCTGACCTCACTGGCCATCGCCCAGTTCGAGGGCCAGGCCCGCAACTACTGCTCCTGGCAGGAACACTCGAAGATCATCGATGCACTACAGGAGGCCGATGCCGAAAAGGCCGAAACCCTGATGAACCAGCACCTGGCGCACCTGGAGCAGCGCCTGCTGGGCGGCCTGTAGCCGCCATCAGCCCGCGAGCATCCGCTCGAACCCCTGCCGGATCTTCTCTTCCGGCAGATCGTCGGCAATGAACACCATCACGCTCTCGCGCACTTCGCCTTCGGCCCATTCGCTGTCCCAATCGAAGCCATAGAGCGTGAGCACGCCCTGGAACACCATGCGCCGGGGCTCGTCGATAACGCTCAGCACACCTTTGTAGCGCAGCAGTTGCTTGCCGTGGTCTTCCAGCAGCTCATTCATGAATTCGCTCAGGCGATCCAGGTCCAGGGCTTGCTCGGTGCGCAGCACCAGGCTGGAAATCCGGTCCACTGACGGCGCCTTGCTCACTGGCCGCAGGCTGAGGCCGCCCCCCAGGTCGGCATTGAGATTGAATCCCCGCACATCCAGCAGTTCGGCCAGGTCGATCTGGCCGTGCTCCACCAGGCGGATCGGTGCCCGGCGGTTGATCCGGGTCAGGCGCTGGCCGAGGGCTTCGAAAGTCGCCTCGTCCACCAGGTCACGCTTGCTCACCAGCAGCCGGTCGGCAAAACCGATCTGCGCCTGGGCAATGGTCTGGGTCAGGTGGAACTCGGCGTGCTTGGCGTCCACCAGGGTGATGATGCCGTCGAGGATATAGCGTTCGCGCAGTTCCTCATCGATGAAGAAGGTCTGTGCCACCGGCGCCGGATCGGCCAGCCCGGTGCACTCGATCACCAGCCGGTCAAAGGCGATCTCGCCGCTGTCCAGACGCTCCAGCAACAGGTACAGGGCCTTGGTCAGGTCGGTGTGGATAGTGCAGCAGACGCAGCCGTTGGACAGGGTCATGACCTGTACCGGCTGCTCGCCCAGCAACTGGGTGTCGATGCCGGCATCGCTGAATTCGTTCTCGATCACGGCGATCTTCAGGCCGTGCTCGGCCTTGAGCAGGTGGCGCAACAAAGTGGTCTTGCCGGCGCCAAGAAAACCGCTGAGCACGGTCACGGGAATAGGGTTGTGCAAAACAGGATCTCCCACGCATAAAAACGTAGAAGCCGGCTTGTCGGCGATGGCGTCCGAAGAACCGCTATCGCCGGCAAACCGGCTCCTACAGGGGTGTGGCTCAAACGCTGTATTTCAACAGCACTTCGGACCGCCCTTACCGCCGTATCGCGCCTCCTGGCGTTCCCGGAAGAACGCCTCGTACGACATCACCGGCTTGTCCGGGTGCTTGGTTTGCATATGCTCGACGTAGTTGTCGTAGTCGGGCATGCCGACCATCAGGCGCGCGGCCTGACCGAGGTATTTACCGAGGCGACTCAGGTCATTGAACATCGTTGCAATCCTCGAGTTACGCGTCCGGCACGGCCTGATAGGGCGATTCTTTATCCGTACGCTCCTTGCTGCCCCAGGCGGCGATGCCGACCTTGAGCGCGTAGAACAGGATGCTGAACACCACCAGCAGGAACAGGGCTGTCAGGGTCGCGTTGGTGTAGGCGTTGAAGATCACGTGCTGCATCTGCGTGATGTCCTTGGCCGGGGCGATGATCTGGCCGTTGGCCATTGCATCGCTGTATTTCTTCGCCAGCGACAGGAAGCCGATCGCCGGGTTGGCGTCGAACAGCTTGATGAAGCCTGCGGTGGTGGTGCAGATCAGCAGCCACACAGCCGGCAGCAGGGTGACCCAGATGTAGCGCTGGCGCTTCATCTTGATCAGCACCACGGTACCCAGCATCAGGGCGATACCGGCCAGCATCTGGTTGGAGATGCCGAACAGCGGCCACAGGGTGTTGATGCCGCCCAGAGGATCGATCACGCCCTGGTACAGCAGGTAGCCCCAGAGCGCCACGCAGCCTGCGGTGGCAATCAGGTTGGCGGTCCACGACTCGGTGCGTTTCAGCGCCGGAACGAAGGAGCCCAGCAGGTCCTGGAGCATGAAGCGCCCGGCACGGGTACCGGCGTCCACCGCAGTGAGGATGAACAGGGCTTCGAACAGGATCGCGAAGTGGTACCAGAAGGCCATGGTGTTCTCACCCGGCAATACATGGTGGAGGATCTGCGCGATCCCCACTGCCAGGGTCGGCGCGCCGCCGGCACGGGCCAGGATGGTGTTTTCACCGATGTCCTTGGCCACCGCCTGCAGTTGGTCCGGGCTGATCGCAAAACCCCAGCTGCTGACAGTCTGGGCTACCGCTACCACGTCGCCGCCGACGATGGCCGCCGGACTGTTCATGGCGAAGTACACGCCCGGCTCGATCACCGAGGCCGCGACCATGGCCATGATCGCCACGAAGGACTCCATGAGCATGCCGCCGTAGCCGATGTAGCGGGCGTTGGCTTCGTTATCCAGCAGCTTGGGCGTGGTGCCCGAGGAGATCAGCGCATGGAAGCCGGAGACCGCGCCACAGGCGATGGTGATGAACAGGAAGGGGAACAGGCCGCCTTTCCACACCGGGCCGGTGCCGTCGGTGAACTGGGTCAGGGCCGGCATCTTCAGCTCGGGCATGGTGATCAGGATGCCGATCGCCAGAGCGATGATGGTGCCGATCTTGAGGAAGGTCGACAGGTAGTCCCGCGGTGCCAGGATCAGCCACACCGGCAGTACTGCCGCGACGAAACCGTAGCCGATCAGCATCCAGGTGATCTGCACGCCGGTGAAGGTGAACATCTTGCCCCACACCGGATCCGCCGCCACCTGGCCACCCAGCCAGATGGAGCCGAGCAACAGCAGCACGCCGATCAACGAGATCTCACCAATGCGGCCCGGGCGGATGTAGCGCATGTACACGCCCATGAACACCGCGATCGGGATGGTCGCCATCACCGTGAAGATGCCCCACGGGCTCTCGGCCAGGGCCTTGACCACGATCAGCGCCAGCACCGCGAGGATGATGATCATGATCAGGAAGCAGCCGAACAGCGCGATGGTCCCCGGGATACGGCCCATTTCCTCACGGACCATGTCGCCCAGGGAACGGCCGTTACGCCGGGTGGACAGGAACAGCACCATGAAGTCCTGCACCGCACCGGCCAGGACCACCCCGGCAATCAGCCACAGGGTGCCGGGCAGGTAGCCCATCTGCGCCGCCAGCACCGGGCCCACCAGGGGGCCTGCGCCGGCAATGGCCGCGAAGTGGTGACCGAAGAGGATGTGCTTGTTGGTCGGGACGTAGTCCAGACCATCATTGTTGACCACGGCGGGCGTGGCCCGGCCCGGGTCCAGCTGCATCACGTTGTTGGCAATGAACAGACTGTAATACCGGTACGCCACCAGATAGATGGCCACGGCGGCGACCACAATCCACAAGGCGTTGATCGCCTCGCCGCGACGCAATGCAACTACGCCAAGGGCGCAAGCTCCTACGATTGCCAGCAGCAGCCAAGGAACATGGCGCAACAGGCTATTATTATTTTTCATTTTTTTATTCCAGCCAGGAGGATAGAAAAACCGCGTTTCGAGTGTAGCGCTACTGCTCTTAAAGACCACCCCCCACGTTGGTCTAGAGCCTTCTTTTAACTTATGAGGGCGGTTTTTCTTGCTCCCGATCTGCCTGAGCGGCGCCCGCCAGGAAAAAACCGGAACCCTGGGCACTTGCCGACAGTCGCACACTTGAGCCCTGGTGCAGGAACCTCCATGTCAACGCCACCCGAACAACCGCCATTGCCACCGCCACTCCTGTATTTACTGTGCCTGACCCTGGCGCTGTTTCTCAGCGGCTGGCTGCCCTTGCCGCTGCCGGTCAATAACGGCGTGCGCAGCCTGGCAGTGATCCTGATCGTCTTCGGGCAGGGCTTGTCGTTCTGGGCCATGTGGCGTTTCCGGCAACAGCGCACCACCTCCAGCAACTTCGACCAGCCCGACCAGTTGCTCCGCGATGGCCCCTTCGCCATCTCGCGCAACCCGATCAACCTGGGCGACACCCTGGGCTACTGCGCCATTGCCCTGCTGCTGGGCAACCTGTGGCCCTGGCTGTTGCTGCCGGGGCTGCTGTACCTGATGAACCGCACGGTAATCCGCCCGGACGAGAGACAACTGCTGGAGCTCTTTGGCCAGCCCTACCGTGACTACTGCCGCAAGGTCCGGCGCTGGTTGTAGCGACAGGCGCGAACCGGGGTCTATAGTTCAGGGCACCATGCAGAGGGCCAGCCCATGACCGAGCAACACGACGACCGCCGACGCTTCAAACGCATCGCCTTCGATGCCCGGACCGAACTCAGCCAAGGCACCCACCGCTGGCCGGTACGGCTGCTGGATCTTTCACTGAAGGGCCTGCTGATCGAGCGCCCCGATCCGTGGCTGGGCGACCCGGCGCGCCCCTTCGAGGCCGACATTCACCTGAGCTCCGACGCCGATGTGCGCATGGACGTACAACTGGCCCATGACAATAAGGGCCAACTGGGCTTCGTCTGCCTGCACATCGGCCTGGAGTCCATCGAGCACCTCAGGCGCCTGATCGAGTTGAACCTGGGAGACCCCGAGGAGCTTGAGCGCGAGCTCGGGGCCTTGATCGATATCTGATGGCCTTTCAGGGAAACAGCGCGGGCTCGGGAAACTCGCTTTCCGTGTCCCAGTAACCCGCCTGCTGGCGCGTGGCGACGGTCCACTGGCCGTCGGCATAACGGAAGGTGCGATAGGTGGTAACGAACTCTTCGTTCTCCATCGATGAAGCGGACGACACCTGCTGGATGCTTTCCGTGCCGCCACCAACGGACGGTACGATCTGCCAGGCCGCCTTGCCGGTCTGGGCAAACAGCAGCGGCTGCTTCTCCGCGCCCTCCCCCTGGCACAGCACCGGGTCCAACTGATTCTGTTCCGGCATCAGCACTTGGGTGGCCGGGCCGCTGTAGCTGCCCATGGGAGCGGTCTGGTCGATGGTCAGGAAAAACGCCGGGGACGGCAGGCCGTTCAGCGGTGCCTTTTCCACGGTGGCCATCGGGTAGCCCAGGGACTTCTGCGCCAGTACCTCGCCGCTATCGGACACCAGGCGCGCCTGGGCTCCCAACGGCGCGCTCGGCTGATCCCCCTCCGGCTCGGCAAAGCTGTCGGCGTCCAGGCCATTGCCCCAGCTATCGGCATGCAACTGGGGGGTGATGCGCACATCCTCCAGCACCTCCAGCACCGAACCGTCGCCCACCAGCACCTGCTGGGCAATCCGATAGCCTTCCGGCACCTCGGCCGGCTGTGCCAGGGCCAGGCCGCAATAGCCCAGCAACCCCCAACCCAACACCCGCCCCCTGAATCCGCTCATGGCCATATCACCTGCTTCCTTTCAAAAAAGACCTGCATGCTTACTCGAAAAGTGCATCCAGCGCCTGCTCCAGGCGGGTCACGGCAATGATCTTCAAGCCCGGCGGCGCCTCTTTCGGCGCGTTGCCCTTGGGCACGATAGCTCGCTTGAAGCCGTGCTTGGCCGCTTCCTTCAAGCGCTCCTGACCGCTGGGCACCGGGCGCACCTCACCCGACAGGCCGACTTCGCCAAACACCAGCAGGTCATGGGGCAACGGACGGTTGCGCAGGCTCGACATCACGGCGGCCATCAACGCCAGGTCGGAGGCGGTTTCCAGCACCTTGACCCCGCCCACCACGTTGAGGAACACATCCTGATCGTGGGTGGGGATGCCGCCATGGCGATGCAGCACCGCCAGCAGCATGGCCAGGCGGTTCTGGTCCAGGCCCAGGGTCACCCGGCGCGGGTTGGCCAGGTGGCTGTCATCCACCAGCGCCTGGACCTCCACCAGCATCGGCCGGGTGCCTTCCCAGGTGGCCATCACCACGCTGCCCGGAACCTCTTCCTGGGCACGAGTCAGGAAAATCGCCGAAGGATTGGAGACCTCCTTCAATCCGCGGTCAGTCATGCCGAATACACCCAGCTCATTCACCGCACCGAAACGGTTCTTCACCGCCCGCAGCAAGCGCAGGCGCCCGTCGGATTCGCCTTCGAAATACAGCACGGTGTCCACCATGTGCTCCAGCACCCGCGGCCCGGCCAGGGCGCCTTCCTTGGTCACGTGGCCGACGAGGAAGATCGCCGTGCCGCTCTGCTTGGCGTAGCGCACCAGCAAGGCCGCGCTCTCGCGCACCTGGGACACGCCGCCCGGGGCCGACTGCAGTTGTTCGGTGAAAATCGTCTGGATCGAGTCGATCACCATGACCTTGGGTTTTTCAACCCGGGCCGTGGCGATGATGGTTTCGATGCAGGTCTCGGTCATCACCCGCAGTTGGTCCTGGGGCAGGCCCAGGCGCCGGGCGCGCATCGCCACCTGCTGCTGGGATTCCTCACCGGTGACATACAGCGCCGGCATGCGCGTGGCGATATTGCACAGGGTCTGCAGCAGGATGGTCGACTTGCCGATCCCCGGATCACCACCGATCAGCACCACCGAACCGTCCACCAGGCCGCCGCCCAGTACCCGATCGAGTTCACCGGAAGCGGTGGAGAAACGCGGAATTTCCTCGACGCTGACTTCCGCCAGGGTCTTGATCTGCGCCTGCTGCCCGGCCCAGCCGGTGCGCCCGGCAGGTGCCGCCGCGCCGCCGCTTTCGATCATGGTCTCGGTCAGGGTGTTCCAGGCCCCGCACTCACCGCACTGCCCGGCCCATTTGGGAAAGGTGGAGCCGCACTCGGTGCAGCCGTACATGCGCTTGGCCTTGGCCATCTGAACCCCCGGCAAAAACCGCGATGATAGCTCAGCTGGCGCGGATCAGCGCGGTGCGGCGGTACGTATCTGCCCGCTGGCCAGGCGCGTGGCGCTATTGCCCAGAGGATCCTCGGCATTCAGGTCGGCGCCCTTGGCGGCCAGGGCGTCAAGCAATTCGACCCGCTTGAACAACCCGGCGTACATGGCGGCGGTCTGCCCGGCGCCATTGCGCTGGTCGGGGCTGCAATCGGCGGCCAGCAGGCGCCGGGCGATCTGCACCTCGCCCTTGAAGATCGCCCCCATCAAGGCCGTGTTGCCACGCTTGTCCTGGGCGCAGGCGTTGGCCCCAGCGGCCAGCAGGCGCTCCACCGCCGGGCCCTGGCCATGATAGGCCGCGAGGATCAGCGCGGTGTAGCCCTTTTCATCCTGGGTATCGAGGGAATAGCCGGCCGCGATAAAGGTGTCGAGCATTTCCACATCGCCACGGCGGGCGGCATCGAAATAGTAGTTTTCCAGCTGGACCTTGACCGCCACCGGGTCGGCGGCGACCGCTGCTTCGGCCGTAGGCTGCGCGTAGGCGGCAAACGACCAGGCCACTGACAGCAGCGCTATAAAAAGACGCATGGCGCGACTCCTCTGTCGGAAAAAGACGTCACGCCCGGGCGGGCGTGACGGGTAAGGCTCGCTCGATCAGTCGCTCAACTTCGCCGCCAGGGCCTTGACTCGGGCCAGGTCGCCCTTGGCCACCTTGGTCACCCCAGTGCCGTATTCCGGGTCGGCCTTGTAAAGGAACGACAGCATGATGTGCTTGCTCTCATCATCAGTGGTGGCCAGGGAGCCGCCGAAGCTGTCGATCAGGTCCTGGCGTTCCTTCTTGCTGAAGGAGCGGTACAGGTCACCGGCCTGCTTGAAGTTCTGCTCGCGCTGGATCTTCGCCTGCTGGGTGCTGCCCGCCAGCGCCATCTGGCTGTAGCGCGCGGTCTGCGGCTCTTCGCGTGGCATCAGGCGGCTTGGCTGGTAGTTGACCCCCGTGCTGCTGTGGCCCAGGTTCATCGCGCCGTCCTGGTTGCCGTTGTTCACCGGGTTCTTCGGCGCGTTGATCGGCAGTTGCAGGGCATTGGCGCCGATGCGGTACATCTGGGTATCGGCATAGGAGAACACCCGGCCTTGCAGCAGGCGGTCTTCCGACGGTTCGATGCCCGGCACCAGATTGGCCGGTGCCATGGCCACTTGCTCGGTTTCCTGGAAGACGTTGGCCGGATTGCGGTTCAACACCATTTGCCCGACTTTGCGCTCGGGCACACCGGGCCAGATCTTGGTAGCGTCCAGCGGGTCGAAATCAAACTTGGCCAGGTCTTCGGGTTTCAATACCTGGACATACAAGTCCCACTTGGGAAAGTCCCCTTTATTAATGTGGGTTACCAAGTCATTAGTCATATGGCTGTAATCGCGGCCCTGTACCTCCACCACTTGTTTCGGGTCGAGATTCTTCAGACCCTGCAGGCTCTTCCAGTGGAACTTCACGTAGTGCACTTCGCCCTTGGCGTTGATCAACTTGTAGGCATGCACACCATTACCGTCCATTTCCCGGTAACTGGCCGGAGTGCCGGAGTTGGAATACAGCTCGGTCAGAGTACGGGTGGCTTCTGGAACATGGGAGAAGAAGTCGAAACGCCGCGAGTCATCGTCGAGATTGGTGCGCGGATCGGGTTTGAACGCATGCACCATGTCCGGGAACTTGATGGCATCACGAATGAAGAAGGTCGGGAAGTTGTTGCCCACCAGGTCCCAGTTACCGTCCGCGGTATAGAACTTGGTGGCGAAGCCCCGTGGATCGCGCAAGGTTTCCGGGGAGTGGTTGCCATGCACCACCGCCGAGAAACGCACGAATACCGGGGTCACTTCGCCGGCGGCAAACACCTTGGCACGGGTCAGGTCCGTGAGGTTGTCGGTTACCGTGAAAGTACCGTGGGCACCCGTGCCACGGGCATGCACCACACGCTCTGGAATGCGCTCGCGGTCGAACCGCTGGAGTTTCTGAATCAACTGCACGTCTTGCAACAGCACCGGGCCGGTGGCGCCCGCAGTCTGCGAATTCTGGTTGTCGCCCACTGCCGCACCGTTGTCGCGGGTCAGCGTGGCGGCCTGTACGGAAAGGGAAAGCATACTGGCGGCAAGCACGCCCAGTACGCGTCGCTGGGAAAGACTCCCAAGGCCAAGAGAAGCGGTCATGTTGTATTCCTCTAGTTATATAAGGCGCATCTCGATGCGCCTGCTAGAGGCTAGTGACTAAATATTTGAAAGATAAATAGAAAGGCCGTAACCGTTCGATTGACAGAATGTACTGGTTATATCGTGGGGCGCGGGGTATATCGCGCGCGATTTGATGGCACTTTGAATAAACTATTTGCCTCTTTATCGGTCGATAACCCCGCGAGCTGTAAAAAGTTGTTTCGGCAAAATGCTTTTTGCTGAATTACACTGCCGTAACCAACCTCATCTGTAGCAAGGAATAACCTATGGGCGTGCTAAGTGAATTCAAGGCCTTCGCGGTCAAAGGTAATGTGGTCGATATGGCCGTCGGTATCATCATCGGCGCCGCGTTCGGCAAGATCGTCTCGTCCTTTGTTGGCGACGTGGTCATGCCGCCAATCGGCCTGCTGATCGGTGGGGTGAACTTCGGGGATCTGGCGGTCACGCTCAAGGCGGCTGCGGGCGATACGCCGGCAGTGGTCTTGGCGTACGGCAAGTTCATCCAGAGCATCATCGACTTCGTGATCATTGCCTTCGCCATCTTCATGGGGGTCAAGGTGATCAACCGTCTCAAGCGCGAAGAGGCCGTGGCCCCGACGCTGCCGCCGGTGCCGACCAAGGAAGAAGAGCTGCTGGGGGAGATCCGCGATCTGCTCAAGGCTCAGAACAACAAGCCCTGAGGCTGATCCCGCAATACGACAACGGCGCCCTGATGGCGCCGTTTTCATTACCAGTAGTTTTCCACCGCCACCTGCCCCGGTCGCCGGGTCAGGCTCAGGCTCATGCCCCGCTGCTTGAGCAGGGCGCGGGTGTCATCGATCATCTGCGGGTTGCCGCAGAGCATCACCCGGGAGTGCTCGGGGCTCAGCTCCACGCCGGCGGCACGCTCCAGCTCACCGTTCTCGATCAACTGGGTGATGCGCCCATTGAGGCTGCCCGGGTGCTGCTCGCGGGTCACGGTACTGATGAACTGCAACTTATGGGCGAACTCCGCCAGGTACTCACGTTGCGGCAACTCGGCAAGCAACTGCTGATAAGCCAGCTCCTTGGCCTCGCGCACGCTGTAGACCAGGATGATGCGTTCGAATTTTTCCCACACCTCGAAGTCCTGGAGGATCGACAGGAACGGCGCAATCCCGGTGCCGGTGGATAGCAACCAGAGGTCGCGACCATCGACGAAACGGTCCAGGGTCAGGTAGCCAAAGGCCTGGCGATCCACCAGCAGGCTGTCCCCCACTTCCAGGCGGCTCAGCTCGCTGGTGAACTCGCCGCCGGGCACCACGATGGAAAAGAACTCGAGAAACTCATCGAACGGCGACGACACCATGGAATAGGCGCGCCACACCGTACTGCCGTCGGCCTTGGTCACCCCGAGGCGAGCGAACTGCCCGGCACGAAAGCGAAAACCCGCATCCCGGGTGGTGCGCAGGGTGAACAGGCTGGAGGTCAAGGGCTGGACCTCGAGCAGGGTCTGGCGGGTGTACTTTTCTTCACTGGCAGTCATGACAGGCTCCACAAAACCGATGCGCTAGTGTCCCGCAAAGCGCCGCGCAGAAACACCGGCGGTTTGTAGTGGCATAGAGCGCGGGCAATCAGCGATAAAAAAACGTACCATTTAGCCCCGCTTCGAACAGCCCGCACTGCCGCTGTCCGAGGGTTCCCGTGCGCTCGACAGCCCCCACCGCCGGGACATTCACCGATTACCTAGAGTCCGCCCCATGCCCCTGCTTGCAAGCCCCTTCGCCCAGCTCGACCTGATCCGCCAGCCCGAACAGCAGAACGAGCCACTGCAAGCCTTCGACGCGGCGGACGAATACCTGCTCAATCACCTGGCCGAACAACAAGCGGCCAGCGACACCCGGGTGCTGGTGCTCAACGACAGCTTCGGCGCCCTGGCCGCGAGCCTGCTGGGCAAGGTCCAGGTCAGCAGCAGTGGCGACTCCTACCTGGGCGCCCTGGCCCTGGAAAAAAACCTGGTGCGCAACGGGCTGCCCTTCGACGCCGTGCGCGTGGTGCCAGCCAGCGAGCCCCTGGCCGGCCCCTTCGACCGGGTGCTGATCCGCGTCCCCAAGACCCTGGCCCTGCTGGAAGAGCAACTGATCCGCCTGCAAGGGCAACTGGCCCCCGGCGCCCAGGTGGTGGCGGCGGCGATGGTCAAGCACCTGCCCCGCGCCGCCGGTGATTTGCTGGAGCGCTACATCGGCCCGGTCCAGGCCTCGCTGGCGGTGAAAAAGGCTCGGCTGCTGATTGCCACGCCGCAAGACAAGCAGCCCGTCGTGTCGCCCTACCCGACCCGCTATCGCCTGGAACAGCCGGCCATCGAGCTGCTCAACCACGCCAACGTGTTCTGCCGCGAAGGCCTGGACATCGGCACTCGCGCCTTCCTCCCGCACCTGCCGCAGAACCTCGGCAGCGCCCGGGTCGCGGACCTGGGCTGCGGCAACGGCGTACTTGCCATTGCCAGCGCCCTGGACAACCCCCAGGCCCATTACACCCTGGTGGACGAATCCTTCATGGCGGTGCAATCGGCCCGGGAGAACTGGAAGGCCGTGCTGGGCGAGCGCGAAGCCGAAATGCGAGCCGGCGACGGCCTGGCCGGCCAGGCAGCGCAATCCCTGGAGGTGGTGCTGTGCAACCCGCCGTTCCACCAGCAGCAGGTGGTGGGCGACTTCCTCGCCTGGCGCATGTTCCAGCAGGCCCGGGAGGCCCTGGTGGTAGGGGGCGCACTGTACATCGTCGGCAACCGCCACCTGGGCTACCACAGCAAGCTGGCGCGGCTGTTCCGCGGCGTCGAGCAAGTGGCGGCAACCCCCAAGTTCGTCATTCTCAAGGCCCGCAAGTAAGGGCTCGCCAGAACACAGCGGCCTTTTCGACAGGCAAAAAAAACCCTCCACCAAGGGAGGGTTGAAACCGAGCCGCAAGGCAACGGGATGGGATGATCAGTGGGTGGTCAGGCCTGCGGCATTCATGAATATGCGCATCAGGCTGGCGACCACGAACAGGGCCAGGACACTGCCGCCCCAGATCATTGCCAGCCAACCCAGGCGCTGCCACAGCGGCTTCTTTTCCGCCTGTTCGATTTCCTGCAAAGAGTGTTTACCGCTCATGACCTCAACTCCTGCCTAACCCGGATTCCCGTAGGAGCTGGCGTGCCAGCGAAAGCGACCGCAAGCTCGGCACAAGGCACGAAGGCCTCTTCGCCGGCAAGCCGGCTCCTACCTAGTGATAACCGTCTTCGTGGGTGACCTTGCCGCGGAACACGTAGTAGCTCCAGAAGGTATAACCCAGGATGAACGGGATGATGAACAAGGTGCCCACCAGCATGAAGCCCTGGCTCTGCGGCGGCGCGGCGGCGTCCCAGATGGAGATCGACGGTGGCACTATGTTCGGCCACAGGCTGATGCCCAGGCCGCTGTAGCCGAGGAAGATCAGCACCAGGGTCAGCAGGAACGGCGTGTAGTGGGCGTTGCGGGCCACGGCGCGGAGCAGGCCGTACATGGTCACCAGCACCAGGATCGGCACCGGTAGGAACCAGAACAGGTTCGGCAGGGTGAACCAGCGCGCGGCAATCTCGGCGTGGGCCAGGGGCGTCCAGATACTGACGACGCCGATCACCGCCAGCACCACGTAGGCCAGGGGCCGCGCCAGGTCATGCATCTGCAGTTGCAGCTTGCCTTCGGTCTTCATGATCAGCCAGGTGCAACCGAGCAAGGCATAGGCCACCACCAGCGCCAGGCCGCAGAACAGGGTAAAGGGGGTCAGCCAGTCCAGGGAACCGCCGGCGAACTGGCGGTTGACCACCGGCAGCCCATCGATGAATGCCCCCAGGGCCACGCCCTGGAAGAAGGTCGCCGCCACCGAGCCGCCGATGAAGGCCTTGTCCCAGATGTGGCGCTTGTCTTCCTTGGCCTTGAAGCGGAACTCGAAGGCCACGCCGCGGAAGATCAGGCCCACCAGCATCAGGATCAGCGGCAGGTAGAGTGCCGAGAGCACCACCGAGTAGGCCAGCGGGAAGGCGCCGAACAACGCCGCGCCCCCCAGTACCAGCCAGGTTTCGTTGCCGTCCCAGACAGGCGCGACGGTGTTCATCATTACGTCACGGTCGCGGTCGTCCTTGACGAACGGGAAGAGAATCCCGATCCCCAGGTCGAAGCCGTCCATGACCACGTACATCATGATGCCGAAGATGATAATCACGGCCCAGAGCAGCGGAAGATCAATACCCATGACTCAGTTCCCCTTGTTCAGGCGGGTGCCGTGGTCGGCGTCGTGGTCATCGTCGGCTGCGGACAGCGGACGGGCCGGGGTGCGTTTCTGGCCGGGGCCACCGTGGCTGGTTTCGGCACCTTCGTTGGTAACCGGGCCTTTGCGCACCAGGCGCATCATGTAGCCGATACCCACGCCGAACAGCGAGAAGTACACCACCACGAACAGCGCCAGGGTGATGCTCATCTGCACAAAGCTGTGGCCGGAAGAGGCATCCGCCGTGCGCATCAGGCCATAGACCACCCACGGCTGGCGGCCGATCTCGGTGGTGAACCAGCCGGCCAGGATCGCGATCAACCCGGATGGGCCCATCCACAACGCCAGGTACAGGAACGGGCGCGAGGTGTAGAGGGTGTCGCGTTTGCGCAGCCAGAGGCTCCACAGGCCGGTGAAGATCATCAGCATGCCCAGGCCGACCATGATCCGGAACGACCAGAAGACGATGGTCGAGTTGGGCCGGTCCTCGGGTGGGAACTCCTTGAGCGCCGGCACCTGCTTGTCCAGCGAGTGGGTGAGGATCAGGCTGCCCAGGTAGGGGATTTCCACCGCGAACCGGGTCTTCTCGGCCTTCATGTCCGGCCAGCCGAAGAGGATCAGCGGAGTCGGCTCGTTACCGACATTTTCCCAGTGACCTTCGATGGCGGCGATTTTCGCCGGCTGGTGCTTGAGGGTATTGAGCCCGTGGAAGTCACCGATCACCGCCTGCACCGGCGCCACGATCAGGGCCATCCACATGGCCATGGAGAGCATGCGACGAATGGCCGGGTTGTCCCGCCCGCGCAGCAAGTGCCAGGCTGCGGACGAACCGACGAAGAACGCCGTGGCGACGAACGCCGCTACAGCCATGTGCGCCAGGCGGTAGGGGAATGACGGGTTGAAGATCACCGCCAGCCAATCCACCGGGATCACCTGGCCATTGACGATTTCATAGCCTTGCGGGGTCTGCATCCAGCTGTTGGACGAGAGGATCCAGAATGTCGAGATCAGGGTGCCGATGGCCACCATCACCGTGGAGAAGAAGTGCAGCTTGCGCCCGACCTTGTTCCAGCCGAACAGCATCACCCCGAGGAAACCGGCTTCCAGGAAGAAGGCCGTGAGCACTTCATAGGTGAGCAAGGGGCCGGTGACGGACCCAGCAAAGTCCGAGAAGCGGCTCCAGTTGGTGCCGAACTGGTAGGCCATCACCAGGCCGGAGACCACGCCCATGCCGAAGTTGACGGCAAAGATCTTCGACCAGAAGTGGTAGAGATCGCGGTAGGTGTCGTCGCGGGTCTTCAGCCAGAGGCCTTCGAGTACCGCCAGGTAGCTCGCCAGGCCGATGGTGATCGCCGGGAACAGGATATGGAACGAGATGGTGAACGCGAACTGAATTCGGGCGAGATCAAGAGCCTCTAAACCGAACATAAGCTTTCCTCTATCAGGTAATACCGGCTGCCGGCCAGAGGCCTGCACCCACTGCCCCCACGGATATGGAGTGCGGCGAATTCGGATTCGTTCTTTTTTAAACCATCGCTACGCAGGGAGTCTGGCACTTGGGCCACCACATCAGCCTTTGCAAAAAGGTTTTGATCTGGATCAAGCAACGTTGAAAGAGTAGTCCTAATTTCGCCATGCAACTCTGTGGTTATTTGCCGCGTGACAGCTTGCCTCACCCTCTCAAGCCCGGGGTTTTCCCGGCTTTTCCCACACAAAACGCCTGTAGCCGCTGCTGAGCCTGCGAAGCTGCGAAAGGCCGGGCCGCGTTCGGTACGCAGGGCCTTGGCTGGCAACTTCCCGTCGAACCTGCGGCGTATTCAATATCCCGGCGTCTCCTCCGGAGCCGTTCGCAGCCTGCGGCAGCGACTACAGGATTCGCGACCAGGTGTTCGAGCGAAAAACAAGATAGATGCGCGGCTAACGAATTTTCCCCGAGCCGCAACTATTGGTTACATCTTGGTGATAATCTCGTGGCACTCCCCGCTCAGATCTACCGCCCGATGCCCAGCCAAGACCCTCTGCTGCTCCGTCACCATCGTCCGTTCATCGCGTTCTGGCTGGCGCGGATCTTTACCGCCAGCGGCTTCCAGATGCTCACCGTGGCCATTGGCTGGAACCTCTACCAACTGACCGGCAATGTGCTGGACCTGGGTCTGGTGGGGCTGGTGGAATTCGCCCCGCGGGTGCTGTTCATGCTGCACACCGGGCATGTGGCCGACCGCTACGACCGGCGCCGGGTGGCGGCTATCTGCCAGTCGCTGCAAGCCCTGATCGCCCTGGCCCTGGCCGTCGGCAGCCTGACCGACAGCGTCACCCGGGAAATGATCTTCATTCTGGCCTTCCTGCTCGGCGGCGCCCGCTCCTTCGAAATGCCCACCACCCAGGCCCTGCTGCCGAGCATCGTGCCCGCGGCGCTGTTTCCCCGGGCGGTGGCCGCCGCGCAATCGGCGCAGCAGTCGGCGACCATCGTCGCCCCGGCCCTGGGCGGTTTGCTGTACGCCTTCGGCAGCGTCTGGGTCTACGGCCCCACCGTGGTCCTGTACCTGATCGCCTGCCTGCTGATGCTCAACCTGCCGGCCCGGCAGACCCCGTTGAACAAGGGCAAGGCCACCCTCGATTCGCTGCTGGCGGGCATCCGCTTCATCCGCAGCCGCCCGGACATCCTCGGGGCCATTTCCCTGGACCTGTTCGCCGTGCTGCTGGGCGGCGCCACCGCGCTGCTGCCGGTGTTCGCCAAGGACATCCTGCTCACCGGCCCCTGGGGCCTGGGGCTGCTGCGTTCGGCGCCAGCGGTGGGGGCCTTGCTGATGTCCCTGTGGCTTGCGCGTTTTAGCGTCGAGCGCAAGGTCGGGCGAGTGATGTTCACCGCGGTCGGGGTGTTTGGCGTGGCCACCATCGCCTTCGGCCTCTCGACCTCGTTCTGGTTTTCCCTGGCGGTGCTGGTGGTGCTAGGGGCGGCGGACATGATCAGCATGGTGATCCGCGCCTCTTTCGTGCAACTGGAAACCCCGGACGAAATGCGCGGCCGGGTCAGCGCGGTGAACGGCCTGTTCATCGGCGCGTCGAATCAGTTGGGGGAGTTCGAATCCGGGCTGACCGCCCACTGGTTCGGCACAGTGCCGGCGGTGGTTCTGGGCGGGGTCGGCACGCTGCTGGTGACCGGCGTCTGGATCAAGCTGTTCCCGACCCTGGCCCAGCGTGACCGGATGATCGAACGGGTCGAGCAATCCAAGGCCTGAAGCCGCGCCGGGCTGGCGCGGCCAGGTTCAAGCCTCAGTGGCTGGGCTGAGCTTCAGCAGCGGCTCGCCATTTCGCCGCCTCCAGCAGGTCGCAACCATCCTGGGTCAGGACATAGAGCACGTCGATGATGTGCGGGATGTCCTTCACATCGCCATGGCTGAAGTTCAGGCAGCAGAGGGTTTCCAGCAGATTGGCAGCCGTGCGCATGCGTTGCTCGGCGGCTTCGTGCAGCGCCTCAGGGGAGGCGTTGGCGTTGATAAAAAATACTCCTGGCCGGCTTATGTTGGATTTAAGCGGCACATAGTGGGCAGCAGTTTTCGGGGTATTCATCATTAGATCCTTCTTTATGAATGACCGCCCCAATCGTGACCAAACGATGGGTGGCGGACTGTGCACAGGTTGGTCAACCGGGAAGAAGGCACCCGGCACACCCGAAGGTGTCCCGCGCACAGCCCACCATTAAGCGTGCGGACACGAAAAAGTGCCTGCAAACCAGGGTGGCGCGTGCGCCTTCTAATTTCGGGTGACCAAACCCGGCCGCTGAATTGGCAGCGACGGCGCGAACTATAGGGGTGATGGGACGGGCGGTGCAAGAAGCGGCTGGTTAGCCTTTGTTACCCGTTCACAAGCCCCGTGCCCGACTCCTTGCCGAACCGAGCTGCGACAGAGAAACGCCCCGTGGGGGGCCTCGTAACAGGTTGTTGATCATTCTCTGCAATACAAAACCGCTACGAAGCGTGTAAGGTATCGCCTTACACTCGCACCCCATGATCAAGTCCTTTCAGCACAAAGGCCTGCGCGCCTTCTATGAAACCGGATCGACTCGTGGAATACGGGCCGAGCATGCACGCCGGTTGGCCCGCCAACTGTCGTTCATGGATCACGCCAGCGAACCGGCAGACCTCAATCTGCCGGGCTGGCGGCTGCACCCGCTCAGGGGCGACCTGCTTGGCTACTGGTCCCTGGTAGTGTCCGGCAACTGGCGAGTGATCTTTCGTTTCGTAGGTTCGGATATCGAGCTGGTGGATTATCTGGACTACCACTGAACAGGAGGCAGGATCATGCCCATCCACAACCCGCCCCACCCCGGTGACACCCTGCGCCTGGATATCTTGCCCGAACTGGGCATCAGCGTGACGGAGCTCGCGCGGCATATCGGCTACGCCCGCCCGCACCTGTCCAAGGTGTTGAACGGCCATGCGCCGATCCGTGCGGAACTGGCGGTCAAGCTGGAACGCGCCGGAATCGGCAAGGCCAAGGTCTGGCTGGCGGTACAGGCCGATTACGACATCTGGCACACAGAGCAGGAACTGCAACCGCTGATCGAGCCCATCGCGGCCCATGGCGACTGAGCCCTAGACCAGCAACTCCGCCGCCACCTTGGCGCGCTTACCGCGACCGCACAGCGCTTCCACCAAGGCCAGGACAAACGCCAGGGCCGCGGCGGAGCCCTGGGCGGTGATGCAGTTACCGTCCACCACCACCGGCTGGTCGACAAAGGTGCAGCCCAGCAGATGATGGCTGGCGCTGGGCAGGCAGGTCATGCGCCGCTGGCGCAGCACGCCATACGCCTGCAAGGCCAGGGCCGGGGCTTCGGCGATGCCGGCGAACAGGCGCCCCGCTGCGGCCTGATCCTTGACCAATTGCTGCAGCGGTTGATGGGCCGCCAGGTGCTGGGCGCCCACCGCGCCGCCGGGCAATACGATCAGGTCGAAGCGTTGGGCCAGCACGTCCACCAGCATGGCGTCGGCGGTCAAGCGGGTGCCCCGGGCGCAGGTGAGCATGCGCCGGCCTTCGACGCTGGCGGCCAGCACTTCGACTTCGGCACGGCGCAATACGTCGATCAGGGTCACGCTTTGCAGGTCGTCGATGCCTTCGGCAAGGGTGACCAGGGCTCTGAAGGTCATGGGGATGACTCCGCGTGGAGGTCTTTAGAGCTTAGTCAGCTTTGCCGGCTGCCGTTCAGGGCGCCGTCACTTGATGTAGATCTGCGCGCCCAGGCTGTTGCCCGGGGCGTTGAGCGAGGTGTTGCGAAAGCTGAAGGTGCCCTCCTGCTTGCCCGCCAGGTCGAAGACATAGACATAGCCGACGGTAGTCCCCGAGTTGCCGCAGGGCACATAGCTGGAGCCGTCCTCGCACACCGGCGAACGGGTGCCATCGACCTCGAAGCCGTCCAGGGTCACATGGGGCTCGCGACCGTAGCCGATCTCCAGCACGTAGACCTTGATGTTCGGGCCGTTGTGATCGCACTGGGTCCGTTCACGGCCGTCGGAGACATCCTCCAGGCCGCAGGAAGGTGACAGCACCTTGAGAATCTCCACCCGGCTCAGCGGCGGGGCCGAGCGCGCCATGGCCGGGGCCGCCAGCCAGCAGGCTGTCGCGCCGAGCAATGCCAGGGCTGTCATTTTCACTGTGCTGCGCATAAATCCCCCCTAAAACCAGGGCGCAGTATGCGCTACTTGCCAGCGCGGCAAAACATCGCCGACGATCGCAGCCATTGGCCCACGCTGCTGGTATGATGCGCGGCTTTTTCCGACCCAGAGCAAATCCGCAGGCACCTTATAAAGTCTGTGCTTTGCTGTTGGAGTCGATACATTCACGGCGCCCGGCGGCGCCACGGGGAGCAGACATGCTGGAAAGGCTGTTTCAACTCAAGGCACACAACACCAACGTGCGCACCGAGATTCTTGCGGGCGTGACCACCTTCCTGGCCATGGCCTACATCCTTTTCGTCAACCCGAGCATTCTCGGCGAGACGGGCATGGACAAGGGCGCGATCTTCGTTGCCACCTGCCTGGCGGCGGCCATCGGTTCCACCGTCATGGGCCTGATCGCCAACTACCCGATCGCCCTGGCACCGGGCATGGGCCTGAACGCCTTCTTCACCTACACCGTGGTCCTGCACATGGGCCACACCTGGCAGGTAGCCCTGGGGGCGGTATTCATCTCGGCGGTGCTGTTTTTCATACTGTCGATCTTCAAGATCCGCGAATGGATCATCAACAGCATCCCCCTGCCCCTGCGCTCGGCCATTGCCGCCGGTATCGGCCTGTTCCTGGCGCTGATCGCCCTGCATAACGCCCAGATCGTCGTGGGCAACGAGTCGACCCTGGTCGGCCTTGGCGACCTGAGCAAACCGGCCCCTATCCTCGCAGCCCTGGGTTTTGCCCTGATCGTGGCCCTGGAAGCCCTGAAAGTGCGCGGCGCGGTGCTGATCGGCATTCTCGCGGTGACCGTCGTCTCCATTCTCATGGGCGTCACCCCGTTCGGCGGCGTGACCTCGATGCCACCGTCCCTGGCCCCGACCTTCCTGCAACTGGACATCAAGGGCGCCCTGGATATCGGCCTGATCAGCGTGATCTTCGCCTTCCTGTTCGTCGATCTGTTCGACAACTCCGGCACCCTGATCGGCGTCGCCAAGCGCGCCGGCCTGATGGGCAAGGACGGCCACATGCCGAAAATGGGCCGGGCGCTGATCGCCGACAGCACCGCCGCCATGGCCGGTTCCTTGCTGGGCACCTCGACCACCACCAGCTACATCGAATCCGCGGCGGGCGTGAGCGCCGGCGGCCGCACCGGCCTGACCGCCATCGTGGTGGCGATCATGTTCCTGCTGGCGCTGTTCTTCTCGCCACTGGCAGCCAGCGTACCCGCCTTCGCCACCGCACCGGCCCTGCTGTTCGTCGCTGTGCTGATGACCTCGGGCCTGGCAGAAATCGACTGGGAAGACATCACCGTCGCCGCTCCCGTGGTCGTCACCGCCCTGGCCATGCCGTTCACCTACTCCATCGCCAACGGCATCGCCTTCGGCTTCATCGCCTGGACCGTGATCAAACTGCTGTCGGGCCGTGCCCGTGAGCTGAACGCGCCCCTGGTGATCCTGTCGATCCTGTTCGTGATCAAGCTCGGTTACCCCGCATGACTTTTGACGCCGCAAGCTACACCACCCAGTTGAATGACAAGGTCGCGCGCTTGCGCGACCTGCTGGCCCCCTTCGATGCGCCCGAGCCCCAGGTCTTCGACTCGCCCCTGCAGAACTTCCGCCTGCGGGCAGAGTTCCGCCTGTGGCGCGAGGCCGGGGAACGGCACTACGCGATGTTCTCCCAGGACGACAAGCGCACGCCGATCCTCATCGAGGAGTTCCCCATCGCCAGCCAGCGCATCAACCAGTTGATGCCCCGGCTCAAGGCCGCCTGGCAAGCCAGCGCGCCCCTGAGCCACAAGCTGTTCCAGGTGGAGTTCCTCACCACCCTGGCCGGCGACGCGATGATCACCCTGTGCTACCACCGCCCGCTGGACGAGCACTGGCACAAGGCCGCGAGCCAATTGGCCGCCGACCTCAAGGTCAGCGTGATCGGCCGTTCCAAGGGCAAGCGCGAAGTCATCGGCCAGGACTACGTAGTGGAAAAGCTCGAAGTCGGCGGGCGTACCTTCAGCTACCGCCAGCCCGAAGGCGCCTTCACCCAGCCCAACGGCACGGTGAACCAGAAGATGCTCAACTGGGCCCATGAAGCCCTGGGCGAGCGCCAGGACGACCTGCTGGAACTGTACTGCGGCAACGGCAACTTCACCCTGCCCCTGGCCACCCGGGTGCGCAAGGTGCTGGCCACCGAGATCAGCAAGACCTCGGTGAATGCGGCCTTGAGCAACCTCAGCGAAAACGCTGTGGATAACGTCACCCTGGTGCGCTTGTCGGCCGAAGAGCTGACCGAAGCCCTGAACGAAGTTCGGCCGTTCCGACGCCTGCAGGGCGTGGACCTCAAGAGCTACGAATTCGGCAGCGTGTTCGTCGACCCGCCCCGGGCCGGCATGGACCCGGACACCTGCGAACTGACCCGGCGCTTCGACAACATCCTGTACATCTCCTGCAACCCGGAGACCCTGGCGGCCAACATCGCCCAGCTGCAAGACAGCCACCGCATCACCCGCTGCGCGCTGTTCGACCAGTTCCCCTGGACCCACCACATGGAATCCGGAGTCTTGCTGACCCGCCGCTGATTTGCCCCGCTCCCCAACGGCCATCCTCGAGACGGCCGTTGTCATTCCGCAGCCCTCCGCCTCCGTAGGAGCGGGCTTGCCGGCGAAGAGGCCCTGAGCCTTGCGCTGTTCAGACGGGCGCCTTCGCTGGCAAGCC
>NZ_VYKE01000538.1:0-467 GCF_032424515.1 Pseudomonas sp. JV245A | reverse complement strand
CGCCCACCGAATGCCCGGCGAAGCTTTCCATCAGGATCACCACGACGTTCTTGATCGGCAGGGTCTTTTCCCCATCCGGCGTGTAGGTGCGGCGTACGGCGGCGATGTCGGCATCCACCAGCTTGTCACTCGGCACCAGCAGCATGTCGCGCACGGTCTGCTGCGCCAGAGGCTGAGGCAAGGTGGCCTTCCAAATATTGGTGCGGTCCTCGGACAGACGATCCTTGGCCGCCGCCATCAGTTGCAGCGTGCCATTGAGGCCCAACTGGTTGGCGAAGTTGGATTCGGTGGTGTAGACGTCACCCCAACGCATCGGCGGGCCCTGGCGCAGAGTGCCACGGGCTGCAACCACGCAGATCAGCAGACACACCACGAACACCGCAATGCGCGCATACCAGGGGGCAATCTGCCGGGTGCCGACATTGCCGCCGCTGAACGGGCCGCGGGGCCGGGTGGCGCGGTCGGCC
>NZ_VYKE01000537.1:0-469 GCF_032424515.1 Pseudomonas sp. JV245A | reverse complement strand
CACCACCGGCAGTGGGGGTGCCGCTGAGTGTACCGGTGCTGGTGTTCAGGCTCATGCCGGCCGGCAGGCTGCCGGCAGTGATCGCGTAGCTGTAGGGGGCGGTGCCCGCGGAGGTGCTCAGGGACTGGCTGTAGGCCGTGCTTTGAGTGCCGTTGGGCAGAGTCGTCGGTGTTATCGCCAGGGTGGGCGGGGTGACGGTGATGGTCACCGTAGCCGGGCTGGAAGTGCCGCTGGCGTTGGTGGCGGTATAGGTGAAGCTGTCGGTGCCGGAGAAACCGGCGGTGGGGGTGTAGCTGATGCTGGTGCCGCTGGCGGTGGCAGTCCCATGGCTGGCGGCGCTGGCCACGGCGACGCTGGTGGCGGCGCCGCCACTGAGGCTCAGAGTGATCGAGTTGGCGCTGCTGTTGGCGGCCACCGTGGCGCTGACCGGGCCGACTGTGGGGGCGGGCACGGCGTAGGTATAGCCATT
>NZ_VYKE01000536.1:0-475 GCF_032424515.1 Pseudomonas sp. JV245A | reverse complement strand
CGGGCAGACCATCACCATTCCAGTGGGTGAATCGTCCGGCAGCGTGAACTTCACCGCACCCAACGATGCCCTCGCTGGCGGCAGTTCCCTGAGCACCACCATTACCAAGGCGGACGGCGGTAACTACGAGAAGCTGGAGGTCAGCGACAAGCCGGCCGAGACCTCGGTCACCGATACTCCGGACACCACCAACCTGAGCCTGTCGGCTACAGAATCGGTGGCTGAGGGCGGCCAGATCACCTACACCGCCACACTGACCAACGCAGCCGGCACCCCGGTGACTGTGACTCTGTCCAACGGCGCGGTAATCACCATCGCCGCCGGCGCCACTACCGGCACCACCACCGTCGCGGCTCCAGCCGATGACGTGTACAAGGACGCCGGTAAAGTCGAAGCCACCATCACTAAAGCCGAAGGCGGTAACTTCGAGAACCTGGAGACCAATCCAGCGCCAGCAGTCACCGACGTGACTGAC
>NZ_VYKE01000535.1:0-483 GCF_032424515.1 Pseudomonas sp. JV245A | reverse complement strand
TACGAGTTGAGCAAGGCCGGGTTCAAGGTGACCTTGCTGGAAGCCCGGGACCGGGTCGGCGGGCGCAACTGGACGGTGCGTGGTGGCGATCGGGTGGAGTACAGCGACGGCAGCACCCAGGTCGCGCAATTCGGGGAGGGGTTCTACCTCAATGCCGGGGCCGGCCGCCTGCCCAGCCACCATCAGTTGATGCTCGGCTACTGCCGCGAGCTGGGGGTGGAGCTGGAGGTGCTGGTCAATACCAGCCGCAACGCCCTGGTGCGTCCGGATCTTGACCAGCCGGCGTTGCAGATCCGCCAGGCGGTCAATGACAGCCGCGGGCATTTTTCCGAGCTGCTGGCCAAGGCCGTCAATCGCCATGCCCTGGATCAGGAGCTGACACCAGCCGATCGCAGCAACCTGCTGAGTTTCCTGAAAACCTGGGGTGATCTTTCCGACAAGCTGGAGTACCTGGGTTCGGCCCGCTCCGGCTACAAGGTCTGG
>NZ_VYKE01000534.1:0-489 GCF_032424515.1 Pseudomonas sp. JV245A | reverse complement strand
AGTACGACACCAATACCGTGGGCATCCAGGTCAGCCTGCCGCTGTTTGCCGGTGGCTCGGTATCGGCCTCGACCCGCCAGGCGGCCAGCCAGCTGTCCCAGGCCCAGTTCGAACTGGATGCCAAGACCGCCACCACCCTCAACGAACTGCGCAAGCAGTTCAACCTCAACACCAGCGCCGCGGCCAAGGTCCGGGCCTATGAAATGGCCGTCAGCTCCGCCGAGGCCCTGGTGACCGCGACCCAGAAGAGCGTGCACGGCGGCGAGCGGGTCAACCTGGATGTACTGGACGCCGAGCAACAACTGTTCACCGCCCGCCGCGACCTGGCGGATGCCCGTCATGCCTACCTCTTGGCGCGGATCCAGCTCAAGTACTACGCCGGCCTGCTCAACGAACAGGACCTGCAGCAACTGGCCGGTTACTTCCGCCCCCTGGGCTGACACCACTGCGCCCGCACCTACCCCTGCAGGAGCTGGCTTGCCAGCGAAG
>NZ_VYKE01000533.1:0-490 GCF_032424515.1 Pseudomonas sp. JV245A | reverse complement strand
CGCGGATCTGCCTGGCGCCCCTGCGTTTCGGCGCCGGGATCAAGGGCAAGCTGCTCGATGCCATGCTTTGCGGCACGCCCAGCGTCACCACCCCGGTGGGCAGCGAATCCATGTCCCAGGACGGCCTGCCATGGCCGGGGGCGGTGGCTGAATCCGCCAGTGGCCTGGCGGCGGCCGCGGTGCGCCTCTATCAGGACCGGCAGCTGTGGGAGCAGGCCCAGGCGGATGGCCGGCAGTTGCTCGAAGCGCGCTACCGCCAGCAAGTCCACGGCCCGGCGCTGATCCAGCGCCTGCAACACTGCCGCCAGCACCTGGAGCAACTGCGCCGGGACAACTTCACTGGCGCCATGCTGCGTCACCACCATCACAAGAGCACCCAGTACATGGCGCAGTGGATCGAAGCGAAAAACCGCCCGGCCTCCTGACCCTTCTTCGCTGGCGCACTGCCGGCGGTGCGCTTGCCGGCGAACAGGCCCTGGGATTTGCGCCG
>NZ_VYKE01000532.1:0-492 GCF_032424515.1 Pseudomonas sp. JV245A | reverse complement strand
ACGCGTTTGAAGGGAAGGTTCATGGGTGCGGCTCCTGGTGGCAAAGGCTGAGAGGAGCAAAAGGTAGGCACGGAATCGTTCAACATTTAAATACTATAAATTCACATTTTAATAACCATATCGAATAAATCAGCTGCCACGGGCGCCCCCGGGGATATGCATGAAATGCATGAAAAATATTCTTCAAATGCATTGGATGCGTGTCGGCGAGAAGCCTTAAATGGCCTTTCTTATCTCTTAATAGAATCGATAAGAATTTTAATAGATCACAAATGCATAACACGTAGAAACCGCCTTGCCAGCGAACAGACCCTCAAACGCTGATTCGCCGACAAGCCAGCCCCTACGGCATCGACCCACGCCATGCAGTACCCGACGACGGAGGTCATCCATGGCCCGTGTTTCCCTGCTCAGCCTGCCCCTGGCGGCGCCGTCCGACGGACGCCCGGGCTGGCCCCTGATCAGCCAGCGGCTGCTGCCCTGGCTGTTGCC
>NZ_VYKE01000531.1:0-493 GCF_032424515.1 Pseudomonas sp. JV245A | reverse complement strand
TGCCACCCACAACAGGGCTGCGCATCTTCTGACGAAGATGGGTACGGCAGTGATCGATGAGGCGGGTTCTAGATGAAGGAGAGGGGACAGGCGTGCCGATCGTTCCCCCGCGTTTGAAGGGGAACGATTACGGGGCGTTTTAGTTCAGGTACTGACTGCCACGAATCCGCCGTCCCAACACGTCCAGCAGATCACAACCATCGCGCAACAGAATGGCGCTGGCGTGGGCGATCTGTGTCAGATCGGTGGCATCGGCGTGGCGGCAGTCCATGTGCACGATGCTTTCCATCAGTTGAGTCACCGCGAGGATGCGGTAGGCGGCGCTGGCATGCAGTTCATCCAAAGGCGCGCGGGTGTCGATAAACAGGGTCGGAGTGGAGGATTCGTTGCTGGTTAGCGCGATACGGTCCGTCATGGTGTGTTGCTCCTGAAATAAATAGAGCTGCCACTTGATCGCCGTCAAACGAGTTGGGTGGCAACTGTACGCAGGTTG
>NZ_VYKE01000530.1:0-493 GCF_032424515.1 Pseudomonas sp. JV245A | reverse complement strand
CAGGCAGCCCCTACAGCGCAACTCTCAGCGCTACCGGTGGCACCGTTCCCTACAGCTACAGCATCACCAGCGGTAGCCTGCCGACGGGCCTGAGCCTGAACACTGCCAGCGGTCTGATCAGCGGTACGCCGATTACCAGCGGCAGCAGCAACCTGGTCATCACCGCCACCGATGCCAACGGTGCCACGGGCTCACAGGCCTATTCGATCACCATCGCTGCCGTGGCGATCACCGTGCCCGCCTCCAGCCAGATCCTCGCAGCGGGCCAGTCGGCCACCGTCGACCTGACCCAGGGCGCCACCGGCGGCCCGTTCACCCACGCCACCCTGGGCACGGTGACCCCGGCCTCGGCCGGCCGGGCGATGATGATGGGCCCCTTCTCGATGCGCTTCGTGCCATCGGCGGCCTTCGCCGGTACGGCGGTCGTCAGCTTCGGCCTGCACAACCTCAGCGGCTCCAGCGCCTCCAGCACCATGAGCTTCATCATCCAGAC
>NZ_VYKE01000529.1:0-496 GCF_032424515.1 Pseudomonas sp. JV245A | reverse complement strand
GCGAGGGCATGCCATCGGCCCCGGGAAACAGCAGCTTGATGCGCTGGTCCGGTGCCAGGGTGCGCGCCTGGGCGATGTCCTCGCCGGTGAACACCAGGCGGGCCATGGACGGGCTGAGGTGGATGCGCTGCTTGAGCTCGACGTTGATTACCCGGTAGCCCTTTGGCCTGGACCGGTCGATGCCGGTCAGTTTGCGCAAGCCTTGGGTGAGGAGGCCGGTCAGCGATTGAGCGGAAGACATGGGCGGGTACCTGCTGCAAGGGGAGGATAAGGAAGGAACGAAGGATGAGCGGGGTGATTTACTGCTGGCGGCGCCTGCCCAATCACCCTGAGGGGCCCGCAAGCGGGTTGTTCTGGCGCTGTGCGGGGTTAATTTTCCCCGGCCTTCATCCGTTCCGTAGGGATGACCGAGCCAATGCTCGATACCCAACAAGTAAGTACGGATGACTCCCGATGAATGCAGAAGACTCCTTGAAGCTCGCCCGCAGATTCATTG
>NZ_VYKE01000053.1:0-34219 GCF_032424515.1 Pseudomonas sp. JV245A | reverse complement strand
GTGCCGGTGCCCGCCACGGCCCGCGGGAGGTGCGCAACCAGTCGAGCCTGATGCGCAAGGTGCACCATGTCAGCCGCATCGCCCCTTATGACCTGGTCCGGGTCGGTGACCTGGGTGATGCACCGGTGAACCCCATCGACCTGCTGGATTCGCTGAAACAGATCGAAGGTTTCTTCAGCCAATTGCACCAGGCCGGCGCCGTGCCCCTGGCGGTGGGTGGCGACCACCTGGTGACCCTGCCGATCTTCCGCGCCCTGGCCCGCCACCGCCCCATCGGCATGGTGCACTTCGATGCCCACTCCGACACCAACGACCGCTACTTCGGCGACAACCTCTACACCCACGGCACGCCCTTTCGCCGCGCCATCGAAGAAGGCCTGCTGGACCCCAAGCGCACGGTGCAGATCGGCATTCGCGGTTCGATCTATAGCGCCGACGACGAGGCTTTCGCCCGGGACTGCGGGATTCGCGTGATCCACATGGAAGAGTTCGCCGACATCGGCGTCGAAGCCACCCTGGCCGAAGCCCGGCGCGTGGTGGGCGACGGCCCGACCTACATCAGCTTCGACGTCGACGTGCTCGACCCGGCCTTCGCCCCCGGCACCGGCACCCCGGAGATCGGCGGCATGACCACCCTCCAGGCCCAGCAGATGATCCGCGGCCTGCGCGGCCTGAACCTGGTCGGCGCCGACGTGGTGGAAGTCTCGCCGCCCTTCGACGTCGGCGGCGCCACCGCCCTGGTGGGCGCGACCCTGATGTTCGAGTTGCTGTGCATCCTCGCCGAATCGATAGCGCAAGGCTCCTGAGGAGGGCCAGCCAATCGTTTGCCAGCGGACGCGGCCCTGAGCGCTTCGCAAAAATAGTCAGATTTCAGGGGTTTACAGAAGCCCGCCAATCGCTATAATCGTCGCCCTGACACGCCGGTATAGCTCAGTTGGTAGAGCAACTGACTTGTAATCAGTAGGTCCCGGGTTCGACTCCTGGTGCCGGCACCATACAAAACAAAGCCCTCGCAGCGATGCGAGGGCTTTGTTGTTTCCAGGGTCAAACAATCCTCTCCCGATGCCTTCAGCACCTTGCTGGACCCGGTATCGCCGCGCTTCAGCCCCCTTACCCTTCTTCGCAAGTCCCACAAGCACAATGTCCTTCGTGTTTAATGCACATCGCCAGCACGACTCCGGCAGGTGTTTTGCGCTAGTGTTTCCTGCGGACTCGGACGTTCTTCACGTGCACGGCCTTTGAACCAGGTGCAACCGCTCATGACCCATGCAACGCCCTCCATCAAACTCAGCACGCTTCAGCAAATAGCGCCCTACCTGAGCATGCGCGGGGTGTCGCCGCTGGAGTTCTTCCGGCGTTACGGGATTTCCCCGCAGGTTTTTCAATACCCGGATGCCTGGGTGCCGCGAGCGACCTGTTTTCACATCGCCAATGAAATGGCCGCGGTCGCACAGGACCCCTTCGCGGGTGCAACGGTGGGGCACCTGATCGAAGTACGCTCACTCGGCGCCTGGGGCGGGTTGATCCTGGGTTCGACCAACCTTGCCCAGGCGTGCGCAGTGGCAGCGATCCATACGGACTTACTGCATCAAGGAAGTGACGTAAGAATCGTTACCGAAGGCCGTACGACGAAGCTGATCCAGCAATTCACCGGGCAGCACGGGGCTGATCCGAAACAGGTCATTCTCGGCACTCTGGCGCTGCTGAGGAAAGTGCCGCTCATGTCCGGCGAGCCTTGCGCCATACGGGTGCATCTGCAAAACCCGCGGGAGCGAGGAGATGAGGCGCTGGAGGAGTACCTGGGGCCGAATCTGCACATGAACGCGAAGCACAACATGATCGAATTCGACCGTGAGCTGCTCGACACCCCACTGCAACCTGCCCGGGATGACGCCTGGAAAGTCACCGAGGCCTTGAAGTCGACCGCGCAAGCCGCCGGTGTGCTGATCGAACGGATCGCGGATCAGGATCGATCCAAACTTACCGCTATTTCAAGAAACATCGGCTTGTCTTCCCGAACGCTACAGCGTCGCCTCAAGTACTGCGGCATCGACTTCGAAGACCTGCGTGACGAGACCCGTCGCAGCGAAGCACTGCAATTGATTGCCAGCGGCAAATACACCGCGACCGAGATTGCCTACATGGTGGGCTACAGTGATCAGGCGCACTTTACCCGAGCCTTCAAGCGCTGGACCGGAAGTTCGCCGTCGCGCTACCGCTCGCTCTTGAAAGATGATCGTTAACCTCTTCGCCTGACCCTCCCGCCCCACTATCGGGCGCCTTCAAATAACCCACTTCGCGGTACTTGCCTGTTGTGCTTTTGGCACCAAATGGCAAGTTTCCAGCAGGGTGTTCTTATAAAGTCTGAAAAGGTAATGCCCACTTATAAGAGCTAGAGGTTTACATGCCCGATTCATCCACGGCCTGCATCGTCGCCCTGACGCTGGCCACTTTTGCCAGTGCACACGCTCAGTCATCCGCTGATGCGCCGGTGCGGGTAAATGTCGATAACTTTGCTCGCGCCGAGTCCGACCTCTACATGGGCAAGAGTGTGAAGAGTGGAGGCTTGGGGCGGTTTGTTCACAGCCGCGAAGCGGTTGCCATCGACGCTCAGGATGTCATCCGCATGAACAGGGACACGCTTTACTCGTCAGCGGTGTTCGATCTCGATGCCGGCCCGGTGACTGTCACCTTGCCTGAAGCCGGTGAGAGGTTCATGTCGATGCAAGTGGTCAACGAAGATCACTACGTGCCGGCAGTCATTTATGGGCCCGGTCCCCATACGCTGGCGAAAGAGGACATCGGCACACGCTATGTATTTGTCGCTATCCGCCTGTTCTTCGACCCCATGGATCGCAAAGACCTCGAGCAGGTGCATGCGCTGCAGGACGCCATCCAGGTCAGCCAGGCCAGGCACGGGGAGTTCGTGGTTCCGAAGTGGGATCAGGCGAGCCAGAAAAAAGTGCGTGATGCCCTGGCTGTTCTGGGTTCGACCCTTCCCGACTACAACCAGTCCTTTGGCCCGAAAGGCAGGGTCGATCCGGTGCGCCACCTGATCGGAACCGCAACGGGCTGGGGCGGCAACCCGAGCAGGGACGCCATCTACCTCGGAGCAGTATTGCCGCACAACGATGGAAAAACCGTCTACCGGCTCAAGGTCGAACAGGTACCGGTCAAGAGTTTCTGGTCTGTGAGTGTTTACAACGCCGACGGGTACTTTCAGAAAAACCCCTATGACGCCTATTCGCTGAACAACCTCACTGCCAAGAAAAGTGCCGATGGTTCAATTGTCATCCAGTTCGGGGGTTGCGAGGCCAAGGTCGTCAATTGCCTGGTTACGACACCCGGCTGGAACTACACCGTCAGGCTCTATCGACCGAGTAACGAAATACTCAGTGGCCAATGGCGTTTTCCAACGCCCGAGCCCGTCGATTTGTAAATTCGAGTATTCGAGCAAGTGCAAGTTTGTCGAAACGACGGACTCCTGCCATCGGTACTTGTAAACGCACTGGGGCGATCAATGAGGCCAGCGCTTGCGCCGGGGGTTTACCGGCCTGCACTCGCCTCGGATACCAGCACCTGCAAGTTGAATATTGGTGATCAACTCAGCAATGGCTCTGCACTACAGAGTTCACACCCAAGGAAATGAACAATGACACTCAAGGATCATTCACATTCTTTCAGGTCTCCCGTGGTGTTCTCCCTAAGTGCAGCCCTTGCATTGATGCTCGTGCCGCCTGCCCAGGCTGCCCCGGCCGATTCAGGCGGCACGCCATCGGTGACGGTAGGCGGTGGCTTGGCGGTTGGCCCGTTGTACCAGGGCTCTTCCCACTACGCCGCCTTCCCGTCACTGAAGCTCAAGGCGGTCATGCCGACCCAGGACTGGGGCACCTTTACCGCGGCCTTTCCGGAAGGGCTGCGGTGGGATCTGCCGGGGCTGGCGCCTTTCGGCGTGGCCCTGCTGGTGGGTTATGACCCGGGGCGCAAGGAACGCATTCACACCCTGGACGGCCGTGATGACTACCTGCGGGGCATGGGCAACCTGGACAGCACCGCCCTGGTGGGGGCGGAAGCGTACTGGATCCTGCCCGCCGGCCGCTTGTTCGTACGCGGCCTGCAATCGAGCCAGAGGCGCAATTACGGTGGCGAAAGCCTGGGCCGTACGACGTACCTGGAAGCCGGGGTCGCCACCACCTACCCGCTGTCTTCGACCTTGACCCTGGACTCGACGCTGTACGGTACCTGGAGCAACGAGAACGACATGATGGCCCGCTTTGGCGTCACCGCCCAGCAAGCCGCACGCACCCGGTTCGATGAATACCACCCCGGTGGCGGGATGCGCGACGTGACCTTGAAACTGGGCCTGACCTGGCAATGGCAGCCACAGCTGGCGCTGGAAGGTGGCATCAAGACCTACGCCCTGGTCTCCGACGCCCGTGACAGCCCGCTGACGGGGGAAAAGGTCGGTGCCGGAGCCTATCTGGACGCCTTGTACCGGTTCTGATCAGCCGTGGTCATGGATAGAAAAGAGAACGCACGATGAAAAAAATACCTGAACCCTTCGCGGTGACACTGTCCCTGGCCGGCCTGCTCTGGTCGGCATGGGCGCTGGCCGAGGACGCCGCCACGAAGGTCACCGATCCGCACTTCAAGCTGGCGCCAGGCTACCTTGAACCGGCTGACTTGCCTGTACGCCTAGCCTTGCTCGGGGCCCCGCCAAAACCGGGCTCCGCGGCCCTCGCGCGGGATGAAGAAGCACGGCGTGCGGCGCTGGCGCTGCGTGGCTCGAGCCGGGAGAAACTCGCGGCAACCGATGCAGAACTGTCATTCCCCGGCCCGGCGAAAACCTTCTCTTGCGCGCTGGGCACGCAGATCAGCGAAAAGAGCACCCCCCATCTCTATACCTTGATGCAGCGCACCCTGACGGATGCGGGGGGCTCCACCTACGCCGGAAAGAATGCCTACAACCGTACTCGCCCCTTCGTGGTGCATGACGAAGGCACGTGCCGCAAGGACATGGAGCCACTGCTGCGCACGGATGGCTCCTGGCCCTCCGGCCACTCCGCCGCGGGCTGGGCCTGGGGCCTGGTCCTGGCCGAGATCAGCCCGGCCCGCGCCACCGAACTGATGACCCGTGGCCTGGCATACGGCCAGAGCCGGGTCATCTGCGACGCCCACTGGCAGAGCGACGTGGACGCTGGCCGCATCATGGGGGCCGCGACGGTCGCCAGCCTGCATGGCAATCCGGCATTCCTCGCCGACCTGGCGGCCGCGAAGGAGGAGGTCAAGGCGGCGCAGCAGGCCGGCCTGAAGCCTGCCGAGGACTGCGCAGCCGAAGGCGTGGCTCTTGGGCTGACCCAGCACTGATCGGAGAAACAGCATGATCCACCGTGACCATCCGCACTCACCGTTGCTGCACCGGCGTACCCGCCTGGCGCTGCTGCTCGGTGCCTTGACGACCGCCGGAACCAGCCTGCCGCCCGTGGCCATGGCGGCAGACGACGATGGCTGGCGGTTCAACGGCGGCCCGTACGTGTGGGGCGCCGGGATCCGCGGGCACGTAGGCCACCGCAGCACAGGGACCCAGTTCATCAAGTCCGACTTCTCGGACATCGCGCGCAGTGTCGACATGTCGGTGATGCTGATGGGCGAAGCGCGGCGCGGCCCCTACAGCGTGCTCGCCGACCTGATGTACATCGACACCGACACCCGCAACCGGCTGCCAGCCGGAGCGCTGGCGTCCAAGCTTGAGGTGCAGAGCAAGACCGCCTCGGGTTTCCTGGGGGGCGGCTACCAGGTGCTGGGGGATGACGATCATCGCCTGGACATCGCCGGCGGCGTGCGCGTCTGGTACAGCAGCACCAGCCTCACCCTGCACGGTGGGCCGGCGGGGGGCCTGTCGGGCTCGGACAAGGCCACCTGGGCCGACGCGATGGCGGGGTTGCGCGGGCACTACGCCGTGAACGAGCGGTTCTGGCTCTCCGCCTGGGGCATGGCGGGCGCCGGGCAGTCCCGGGAAGACTGGGACCTGGCCGCACTGGCGGGCTGGGAGTTCCTGCCGGGCTTTTCGGCGGTGGCCGGCTACCGGGCCATGGGGGTCGATTATCGCCATGACGGGTTTGTCTACGACATCGTCCAGAAGGGCCCGCTGCTGGGTATCAGTGGGCGCTTCTGAGCCTTGTATCGCAAGGCTCCCCCCAGGCATGCGCTTCATGCTCCAATAGCCGCCGATTCCAGTTGCACGCAGGCCGCCCATGAAGCCCATCGCCGTATCGATCCTGACCCTGTTGCTCCACTCCCTGCTATTCAGCGCCCCGGCCCTGGCCGGTGATGCCGAAGCCGGCGCCAAGCTGTTCAAGCGCCTGTGCAGCGGCTGCCATAACATCGGGCCTTCGGTGCGCAGTTCCTTCGGGCCGCAGCTCAATGGCATCATCGACCGCCCCGCCGGCAGCGCCGCGGACTACCAGTACTCGACGGCCATGAAGTCCTCGGGCATTGTCTGGAGCCGGGACAAGCTCATCCAGTACCTGGAAGACCCCAAGGCCGTGGTGCCCGGTACCCGGATGATTTTCTGGGGGCTGAGCGATGAGGAAAAAATCGATAATCTGCTGGCCTATCTGCAGACGTTCCAGACCCCCTGACCCGTTTTCGACAAGGATGTGTTGATGAAGCTCCCTTTGCTCTCGCTGGCGGCCATGAGCCTCGCCCTGGGCGCGCTGACGCCCGATCTGCAGGCCGCCGGCTTCGACTGCGCCAAGGCCTCGACCCAAGTGGAAAAGACTGTCTGCGCCACGCCGACGCTGTCCGCCAAGGACGAGGAGATGACCCGCCGCTACCAGGCGCTGAAGCACTTGCAGGTGTTCCGCCTGCTGCAAGGCCATTGGTTGAAGAACACCCGCAATACCTGCCCCGACACCGATTGCCTGGAGTCGGTCTACCGGGCCCAGGTGAAAATGCTCACGTCGCTGCCGATTCCTCCCGAGCCCGCCCCGGACGCACTGCGCCCACTGGCTCCCGGCGAGGCGTACCTGATCTATGACCCGGACGACTGGCAGAACTTCACCCTGGCCACCTTCAACAGCACCCTGCCCCAGGGCGACCAGCAGATCGTCGATGCCCAGGTGATAGCCGGGGTGCTGTATGTGGTGCTGTTTGTCGGGCGCTATCAGCAGGGCAAGCCGGTGTATGTCGGCACCCTGTATGAGTACGCCGATGACCAGCCGGGGCTGCATCCCATCGCCCAGGACATCGCCTTCGCCGGCTGGGCCAATCCCGGGGCCAACGACCAGGGGCCGCGCTACGCCGGGATAGTCGATGGCCAGTTCTACTACCGCGGGCAGCTGGCGGGCCAGTTGCAGCAAAGCATGGTCTACCGCCTGGGTTCGCGCAGCGCGCCCTCCAGCACCCAGCAGGTGTTCCAGGTTGGCTCCAACACCTTCATGCACGCCCGGGCGCGGGTGGAGCAGGACCTCAATCGCGACAGCAGCCAGCTGTCCCTGAACTATGACCGCGCCAACGCGGGCAGCCATTCGGAGAACATCACCGAGCAGAAACAGCCCGATGCCGGATGGGCCATCGTCAACCCGACCTGGAGCACCACGCGCCCGGTGCTGTACTTCGATAACCAAGGGCCCCGGGCCTGTATCTGGCGGGTCGATATGCGGGGCAAGGAGTTGTCGAAGATAGTCACCGATCACGACGCGATGTCGGCCCGGCCGGTGGATATCCATGGCCGTGAAGCGGTGGTCTACCTGCAGGGCAACCAGCTGAAGCTCGCCATCAATCCGGACGACTGACGAACAGCGTTCGCGGATAAAAAAAGGCTCGCGATCAGGCGAGCCTTTTTTATTGCATCAACCACGCTGCATTCAAGGCAGCTTGATCTTGTACTCGGCCAGCTTGGCCTGGTGCTGCGGCTCGACGTACTTCTGGTTCACCAGCTTGGCGAACTGGGCAAAGTCGGCGCGGGCGTCGTCGGTCTGGCCCAGTTTGTCGTAGGCCAGGCCGCGGTGGTAGAAGGCCCAGGCATAGTCGGGCTGCTTCAACAGGCCGGTGCTGTAGGCTTCCGCGGCCTCGCGGTAGCGACCCAGGTCGTACAGCGTCTGGCCCAGGTGGTAGTAGGTCGGCATGTTGAAACCGCTGCCCTTGCCCGCCTCGCCCAGGTTGTTGTCAAGGTTGGACTGCACCAGCTCCAGGGCCTTTTGCGGGTTGCCCGCTTCGCGATACAGACGGCTCAGGTCCAGCACCGCCCGAGCATCGGGCTTGGGGCCCAGCTCGATGGATTTTTCCTTGGCGGCGATGGCTTCCGGATAACGCTTGAAGCTGGCGTAGGCATCGGATTTGAGCCAGTACACCAGGCTCTGCATGGGCTGGCTCAGCTGGTTCTTCTCAAGGCACAGGTCGGCCTCTTGCAGCACCACGTCGAATTTTTCGGCCTTGGAAGCCTGGCCCACCATGCGGCAATGGGCGTAGTTGATCTGGTCCTGGCTCTGCAGGCTGGCGCAGCCAGTCACAGCAAGGGCACACACAAGCAGGAGCGACCCGCGTACAGACAATGAAGGCATGTTTTTCAATCCAGCAGATGGGCGTTGAGGTCAGGGCGATACACCTGCAGCAACGGCGCGGTGACCGTACCCTGCAAGCTGCAGAAGATCGTGGTGCGTCCGGCAATCGGTGCGTGGGTGGTACCGATGTCGATGCTCAGGATGCGTTCGACATAACCGAACGGCGTAGCCACGCCACCGCCCGCCAGGCCTTCGGTGCGCCACTGGTCGATGGGGTCGCCGACCCGGCGGATCTCCACCCGGCTCATGGCGCTGCGGTCTGCCTTCAGGCGGCTGTTGTCCACCAGCAGCGGCTTGAGCGCCACGGCCACGTCCTTGGGCTGGCCCTCGGCGACAAAACCCCAGAACAGCAGGTTGCCCACCGACTTCAGCGACTGAGCTTCGTTGTAGTAGCCCACCAGGCGCACGCCATTGACCAGCAGCGGCTGTTCGAAGGCCTGGTAGCGCCCGCCTTCCTGCAAAGGGTTCATGACCTTGGGCGCGCTTACCGCACCGTACCGGGCCAGGCTCAAGGTGCCGGTCGGCAGTCGGGCGGTATTCAGGTTCTGGAAGAACTGCGCATCGCAGCGGGAGAAGTCGCTCAGCAACTGCTCGGGCGCAGTCGCTTGCTGGCCGTGGGCGATGCTGGCGACGCTCAGCAGGCACAGGCCGGATAGCAGGGTACGGAACATCGAAATCATCCGTGACAAGACAGGGGGGTGGACTGTAACAAGATTGATATGCGCCAACCACTGGCTGAAAAAAGCACCCGGGCGAGAACAGTCACCCGCCATCCCGGGCATTTCTGCAACCCGGATGCCCAGGCACAAAAAAGCCCCGAACCAGTCGGGGCTTTTCGTGTGGCAACCCCCTGATATCAGGGGGTGATCAGGCGTTCATCAGAACACGTTGATCGGGTAGTCGACGAACACACGCAGTTCGTTGCCGCCCACGTTGTACTCGGAAGACTTCTGCGAAACGCGCAGTACCGAGCTGCGTACTTTCACGCTCAGGTCTTTGGCCGGACCGCTCTGTACTACGTACTTGAACTGGTTGAAGATTTCCCGCTCGCTGCCGCCGGTGGAGGTCGAGGTGGTGATGTTGTCGCCACGCACGTAGGCCACGTTGTAGGTCAGGCCCGGTACGCCGAAGGCGCCGAAGTCCAGACCGTAGCCCAGCTGCCAGCTGCGCTCGTCTTCGGCGTTGAAGTCGGACCAGTAGGAGTTGGCCAGGTAGATGGTGTTGCCGCCATCGCCCACGCGGTTCTGACCACGCTGGTAGCCGCCATAGGCATAGCCCAGGTGGCTGTCGCCGGTGCTGCGCTGGTGCGCCAGGGTGAAGGAGTGCGGGCCCATGGCATAGGTGGCTGCCAGGCTCCAGATCTTGTTGTCTTCGCCGCCGGCTTTAGCCTTCTCGGCGTAGGACTTGTCCAGCTCGGTACGGTAGCCGTTGAAGTCCAGGGTCAGGGACTGGTCAGTGGCCAGCGGGAACACGTAGTTCAGGTTGATGTATTGCTTCTTCAGCACGTCTTCGACGTCGGAAGCGTACAGCGCGCCCTTGAACTGCTCGGTGAACTGGTAGCTACCGCCCAATACGTTGATCGACTTCAGGCCACCACTGTCACGGCCTTCGGCGCTCTTGCGCGATTCGGCGGTGAAGTGACCGGCGTTCAGCTCCAGGCCCTTGATCTCCTTGGAGGTGATCAGGGTACCGGTGTAGCTTTCCGGCAGCAGGCGCGAGTTGTCGTAGTTCAGCACCGGCAGGGCCGGCATCTGGTCACCGTAGGTCAGCACAGTGTTGGAGAAACGGAACTTGACTGCAGCACCGGCCTTGGCCAGGTCGTCTGCAGCGCTACCGCTGTCACCCTGCTTGAAGAAGTCGATGCCGCCGGCACCGCTGCGACCCTTGCCGCCGTCCAGGCGCAGTGCGTACAGGCCGAAGGCGTCAACGCCCACGCCCACGGTGCCCTGGGTGAAGCCCGAGGAGAAGGTGCCGATGAAACCCTGGCCCCATTCAGCCTTGTCCGGGTTGCCATCTTTGTAGTCACGGTTGATGTAAGCGTTGCGCAACAGCACTTTCAGGCTGCTGTCTTCAACAAAACCCTTGGCGTCGGCCTGGCCGTCGGCCATGGCCTGTGTTGCGCTCAAAATCCCCAGTGCAACCAAGCAGATCCGCTGTTTAAACATTTTATTTTCCTTATTACGGGTTGGTGACGCGCTGTGAGCTCCGCGGCTATGGCGATTGAACGCTCTTCTACCGTTGAAACAAAAAAGCCCGACCGCGGGTGAGCACGGTGGGCCTTTTATTATTCTGAAATATGGCTCCTGGCCACAGGCGTTGGGGCGAATCCTATCTGCGCCTTTAACAACGTGTCAATTTCGTGAATCGTCTTTGAATAGCTGAAAATATTCTAAGAACTGCGGGCTAGAGCATTGCCAGCTGCACACTGTGACTGTCCACGAATTGTTCGAAGTGGGTGACCTTGCCATCTTTAAGTGTCCACAAGTGAGCCACCCGTACATCGATCGGTTTGCCCGAGGCCTTGTAGACGCCCTGGTAATTGCCATAGGCGAACACCTTGTCGCCCTGGGCCACATAGTTCTCGACCTTGAAGGTGAAGTCCTGCCATTCCGAGCCCAGGCGCTTGAAGACGTGCTCCAGCACCGCCTCGAACCCTATATAGGTGCCGGCATAGGGAAAGCCCGCCGCCTCGGTCCAGCGGGCATCGGGGGCCAGGGCCGCTGCGGTGTTGCGCGCATTTTCCTGGGAGTTGGCACCTTCGTAGGTGCTCTTGATCAACGCTAGGTTATCCATGGGTGACTCCACGCAGGTCAGGTGAGTTCAGGGTGTGCAACCGTCCAGGCCACAGGCCTGGACCACGCCATCGTGAGGGCCGCTATCGGCGCCCAGGGAGGTCTTCAGCCAGTCGGCGAAGGCCTCGGGTTTGCCCAGCCAGGGGCTGATGTCGAGCAGCTGGTAACGACCATCGCGCTCCAGCACCAGGGTCGGGAAGCCTTGCCCGCCGACCTTGGCCAACAGGGCCCGGCTGGCCTTTATATGGTTGTCCAGTTCATGGGCCACCGCCTGGTCGAAGGCCGCCTCGAAGGCGGCCGGGGCAAACCCCTGGGCCTGCGCCAGCTCCAGCAGCACCTGCCGGTCGGCGATCCTGCGCCCTTCCAGATAATGCGCCGTCTGCAACCGGCCCAGAAATTCCAGGCCCCGCCCTTCCATAGCCTGGGCCGCCAGTACGGCGGCAATCGGCGGCGCCGAGTCGAAGGTGGCCGTCTCATCCCGCAGCAGACCCTCGAAATAGGCCTGGCCAAAAGGCTGCCCGGTGTACTCGGCGATCCGCCGGTCATGGGGCATGACGTACTCGCGCAGTTGCGGCGAGACCGGCTGGCGGTTGCGCCCGGTCATCATGCCGCCGGCATGGGCCACCACCGGCACCACCGCCTGGGCGGCCTGCACCAGCGGCTTGGCACCGTAGCACCAGCCGCACAGGGGGTCATAAATATAGTGAAGGGTGGCCAAGGACATATCTGGGCTCCAGCAAGGTCTTGAAAATTCGATGTCACGCAGACTAGGCCGCGCGCGCCAAGGAAAAAACCTCGAATTGGCTTTTAGTCTGTTGCTGTAACCGGTCGAATCCGTCTGTTTAGCTTCAGTATGCGAACCGATACCCGAAAGATACATTCAGAAACAAATAGCCAGGGGAACTTATTAGGGAATATTTAACATCTGGTAATGACAAGCATTACCATTCGCACCCTCGAATTTCCCCTTCTCGGATGCGTTTCAGATGCCTGCCCATTTCCGCCTCATGCCCCTGTCCCTGGGTCTTTGCACCCTGCTGGCCAGCGGTTTTGCCTGCGCTGCCAGCACTACCCTGCCGATGACCTCCATCAGTGCCGAGGCCGAAGCCGACCCCGATGACCCTCGCGTCAAGGAAGTCAGCACTGCAACCCGTACCTCGACCCCGGCGCGCTACGTGCCCCAGGCCATCGACACAATCAAGACCGCCAACGTGCTGGACTACGGCGTCAACGACCTGGGCAGCGCCCTGAGTGGCATTCCCAACGTCAGCAGCGGCTCGGACACGCGCTTCGACAGCCTGCGGATCCGCGGCTTCGATGCCAGTAACGACTTCTACCTGGACGGCATCCGCGACGACAGCCAATACGTGCGCGACCTGCACAACATCGAGCGCATCGAAGTGCTCAAGGGCCCGGCGGCAGTGCTCTACGGCCGTGGCAGCCAGGGCGGGATCATCAACCGGGTGAGCAAGCTGCCGGAATTCGGCCGCCGCTCCAGCGTCGAAGTCCAGGGCGGCAGCCAGGACCTGCGCAGCCTGTATGCCGACCTCAGCGCCGACCCGACAGAGAACATCAGCCTGCGCCTGAACCTGGGCAACGAGGACCGGAACAGTTTCCGCAAAGGCGTCAGCGGCAACCGCCAACTGTTCGCCCCGTCCATGAGCTGGCAACTGACCCCGGACCTGAACTGGCTGGTGCAGTACGAATACAGCCGCTACAACCGCACCCCGGACCGCGGCATCCCCGGGGTCAACGGACGCCCGGCGGACGTCAGCCGCGACACCACCTACGGCGATCACCGCGACTACATCGACGACAAGTCCCAGTCCCTGCGCTCCAAGCTGAGCTACGAGCTCAGCGAGAACTGGCAACTGCGCCACACCCTGGGGGTATTCAAGCTCGACAGCGACTTCGACAACACCTACCAGACCGGCTACAACGCCACGACGGGCAAGGTCCAACGCCAACGCTGGCAGCAGGACCTGAAGACCCGCAACGTCTACAACAACACCGAACTGGAGGGCCGTTTCGACACCTTCGGCCTGGAACATCGCCTGCTCACCGGCCTGGAGCTCGGCAGCCAGCGCCGCGACCCGATCCTCTACAACGCCGCCACTTCCGGGCCGGGCAGCCAGGCGGTGCCCGCCGTCGACCTGTACAACCCCAACCCGTACCAGAGCCACACCGGCCGCATGCAGGTCTCCAGCAACAACCACACCGAGGTCGAAAGCCGGGCCCTCTATGTGCAGGATCAACTGCGCCTGAACGATCAATGGCAATTGCTCGCCGGCCTGCGCTACGACAACTTCGATGTGCAGACCAGCAACCGCAAGAACGGGCTCTCCGAAAGCCGCGAGAGCCACAGCGTCAGCCCGCGCCTGGGGGTGGTCTGGACGCCGCTGGAGCACCACTCGTTCTATGCCTCATGGAGCAAGTCGTTCTCACCGGTGGGCGGCGGCCTGATCGGCATCACCCCGAACGCCGCCGGTAACGGCAACGACCTGAGCCCTGAGCTCACCCGGCAGAAGGAAGTCGGAGTCAAGAGCGACTGGCTGGGCGAACGCCTGAGCACCACCCTGGCGGTGTATGAGCTGGAGCTCTACAACCGTCGCACCTCCGATCCGCAGGACCGCAGCATCACCCTGCTCACCGGGCTGCAACGCTCCCGCGGCATCGAGCTGACGGGCACCGGCAAGATCGTCGGCAACTGGTACCTGCGCGGCGGCATCGGCCTGCAGGACGCCGTGGTGGTCAAGGACAACAACGGCTTCGAAGACAAGCGCGTGAACAACGTCGCCAAGCGCAATGGCAGCCTGTTCATCACCTGGAAACCGGAACTGGGCTGGTACGCCGAGACCGGCCTGACCCTGGTCGGCGACCGCTTCGCCGATAGCAGCAACACCGTGGCGCTGCCCGGTTATGGCCGCTGGGACGCCCTGGCCGGTTACCGGCACAAGGACTGGGACGTACGCGCTGCGCTGAACAATATCGCCGACCGCGAGTACTACAGTTCCGCCACCAGCGCCTTCCAGATCCAGCCGGGCGACCCTCGCAGCCTGGTGGTCACCGGCAACTACCGCTTCTGACGCCCGGATGCCCGGCATCTGAATGCCAGGCAAAAAAAAGCGCTGCCATCCCGGCAGCGCTTCGCACAATCCCTTGTTTGTCTATCCTTTCACCACATCCCACAACGCCTGCAGTTCCGCCTCGCTGAGCAATCCAGCGGGGTAACGCTCAATGATGATCCGGCGCGGATCAGGTTCCCTGATCTGACGCGTTCCATTGGACTTCAACCACTGGGCCAGCACCTGCAGCGACTCGTTATTCATTGCCAAGGGATGGGACGCCCGCTCGCTGACCATGTTCATTCCAGCGCTCTCCTGGTATCTGAGCGGCCTAACTTATCCAAGCTTTATGACAGAACAACACCGTTCTCCATGTCTCAGAATCACGCCAGGAGAGATACAAGAGCTATGCCAATGTGCCACCCGTGCCGATATACGGCCATGAAAAAGCCCGCGGCCTGTCTAGGCTGCGGGCTGGCTGGTGAAGCTCAGGCCACGGGCCGGGCCGGCACCGGCAAACAACCGGCATCGGCTGTTACAACGGCACTCAAATCCGCTGTGGCGCGGGCTGTTGCTGGGTAAGGCAGTGGATATTGCCGCCCCCCAGTAACAGTTCACGGCCCGGCACCATCACCACTTCGTGCTCGGGAAACAGCTGCTGCAGGATGGCCTTGGCCTGGGCGTCCATCGGGTCGTCAAAGCTGGGCGCGATGATCCCGCCATTGACGATCAGGAAGTTCACGTAGGAGCCCGCCAGGCGCACCGAAGGGTTGCGCTCCTGGCTGCCCTCTACCGCGTCGACCCCGGCGCATTCCTCTTCGGTGGCGTACAAGGGGCCGGGAATCGGCATCTTGTGCACCTTGAAGGTGCGACCCTTGGCGTCACGGGTGTTTTCCAGCACCTTCAGGGCGGCTTGGCAACGCGGGTAGTTCGGGTCCTGGGGATCGTCGGTCCAGGCCAGCAGCACTTCGCCCGGGCGCACATAGCAGCAGAAGTTATCCACATGGCCGTCGGTTTCGTCGTTGTACAGGCCGTCCGGCAGCCAGACGATCTGCTCCACCGCTAGATGCTCGCGCAGTACCGCCTCGATCTCTTCGCGGGACAGGTGCGGGTTGCGGTTGTGGTTGAGCAGGCATTCCTCGGTGGTGATCAGGGTGCCTTCGCCATCGACGTGGATCGAGCCACCTTCGAGCACGAAGCCCTCGGTGCGGTACTCCTGGCAACGTTCGATTTCCAGCACCTTGCTGGCGACCTGCTCGTCACGGTTCCACGGCGAATACAGGCCGCCTTCGAAGCCGCCCCAGGCGTTGAAGCCCCAGTGCACGCCGCGCACTTCGCCGCTGGCGTTGATGACGAAAGTCGGGCCGGTGTCGCGGACCCAGGCGTCGTCGCTGGACATTTCCACCACACGGATATTGGGCACGTCCAGGCGTGCCCGGGCGTTTTCATACTGGGCCGCGGACACGGCCACTGTCACCGGTTCGAAGCGGGCGATGGCCTTGGCCACCGCGGCATGGGCGGCCTGCGCCGGCTTGCCGCCCAGGCGCCAGTTGTCCGGGCGCTCGGGCCAGATCATCCAGGCCTGGGTCTGGGTCGCCCATTCGGCGGGCATGTAGAAACCGTCGGCGCGCGGCGTGCTGTGCAAAGTGCTCATAGTGTTCAGGACTCCAGGGAACCGTCGAGGGTTTTCAGCGCGCCATAGAGGTTCGGACGACGGTCACGGAAACTGCCCCAGGCGCTGCGGATGTGCTCGAGCTCGTCGAGGTCGAAGCTGTGCACAAGGATACCTTCTTCAGTTTGGTTGAGCTCCTGAACCTTCTCGCCGAACTGATTGGCGATGAAGGACGAGCCGTAGAAGGTGATGTCGTAGCCGTCCTGCTCTTCGTTGCCGATGCGGTTGCTGGCGATCAGCGGCATCAGGTTGGCCCCGGCATGGCCCTGCTGCACCCGCTGCCAGTGGTCGCGGGAGGAAATTGTCTGGTCGTGGGGCTCGCTGCCGATGGCGGTGGGGTAGAAGAGAAGCTCCGCGCCTTGCAGGGCCATGCTGCGGGCGCACTCGGGGAACCACTGGTCCCAGCAGATGCCCACGCCGATCTTCGCGTAGCGGGTGTTCCATACCTTGAAGCCGGTATCGCCCGGGTTGAAGTAGTACTTTTCGTGGTAGCCGGGGCCATCCGGGATGTGGCTTTTCCGATAAATCCCGAGGTTGCTGCCATCGGCATCGATGATCGCGATGCTGTTGAAACGCGCCCGCCCGGCCAGCTCGTAGAAGCTGATGGGCAGCACCACTTGCAGCTCCCTGGCGACTTTCTGGAAGTGCGCGATGGCGGCGTTGCTGTCCACCGTGGTGGCCAGTTGCAGGTAATCCGGATTGGGCTTCTGGCAGAAGTAAGGCGCCTCGAACAGTTCCTGGATCAGGATGATCTGCGCCCCCTTGGCCGCGGCTTCGCGCACCAGTTTCTCAGCGGTTTCGAGGTTGGCCTCAAGGTCCCAGGAACAGGCCATCTGGGTAGCGGCGACGGTAACGGTACGGCTCATGGATCAACTCCTGGGCAAGGCGAAGCGGTCGATGACAACGGACACAAGGCACCGGGCACGGCGAGGCTGGGCCTGGATATGGCCACTTTATATCCGATAAATATCGACTTTAAAAGCTGAAAAACCATTAGCTACGATAAATTACCGACAAAAAGCCGATAACAATCGAATTATCAAGAAACGCATTCGCCGGCAAGCCGGCTCCTACCAAGCGTTGCAGGAGCCGGACTGCCGGCGAATGGAGGTCAACGCAAAGCAGAGCCCTGCGCCTACAGCTCTTCGCTCAACACCTTGGCCAGCATGTCGACGAAGAAATCCACGCTCTGGCGAGTCGTGACCATCGGCGGCTTGATCTTGAGGATGTTCAGGTGATCGCCGGTAGGTTGCATGAAAATCCCCAGCTCGCGCAGGCGTTCGCACAGCAGGGTGGTTTCCTCGGTGGCCGGTTCCAGGGTGGCGTGATCGCGGATCAGTTCCAGCCCCAGGTAGAAACCGGAACCATGCACCGCTCCCACCAGCGGGTGGTTTTCCTTGAGCGCCTCCAGCCGCTGCCGGAAGTGTTCACCGACCACCTGGGCGTTTTCCCAGAGTTTCTCTTCCTGCATCACGTCCAGCACCGCAATGCCGATGCGGCAACTGACCGGGCTGCCGCCGGACGAGGAGAAGAAATAGCCTTCGGCCTCCAGCGCTTCGGCGATTTCCCGCCGGGTGATCACCGCACCCAAGGGCTGGCCGTTGCCCATGCCCTTGGCCATGGTGATGATGTCCGGGGTCACGCCCTGCTCCTCGAAGCCCCAGAAGAACTGGCCCATGCGCCCGTAGCCGACCTGGATCTCGTCGGCGATGCACACCCCGCCCCGGGCCCGCACCCGCTCGTAGACCTGCTGCAGGTAGCCCGGTGGCAGCGAAATCCCTCCGGCGTTGCCATACACGGGTTCGCAGATGAAACCGGCCAGCTGGCGTTGCTGCTCATCCAGCTTGTGCAGTTGCTGGTCGACGCTGCGCAGGTAGTGCGGGGTGCTGTCCTGGCCGCGGAACTCGCCGCGATAGGTGTTGGGCGCGGTCACCGGGTGCACCCACTCCGGACGGCTGGTGAGGGCCTGAGGGTTGTCGGCGATGGAGGTGGATACTGCGTCAGCCGCCACCGACCAGCCGTGGTAGGCCTCCAGCACACTGAGCATGTCGCGCCCGCCGCTGTAGGCCCAGGCCAGGCGGATCGCCAGGTCATTGGCCTCGGTGCCGCTGTTGACCAGGAACACCCGGTCCATGGAATCCGGTGCCAGGGCCAGCAGGCGCTCGGAGAACTCGGCGATCGCCGCATAGTGGAAACGCGAGTTGGTGTTGAGCAGCGACCATTGCCGCGCCGCTTCAGCGGCCATGCGCGGGTGACCGTGGCCCAGCACCGCGACGTTGTTGAGCATGTCCAGGTAGGAACGCCCCTGCATGTCGATCAAGTGGTTGCGCCAGCCGCGCTCGATCCGCGGCGGATCGAGGTAATAGTGCTTCTGCGAGCGGGCAAAACTGGCGTCACGACGCTCCAGCAGGGTTTGCGGATCCAGTTCCGGCTCGGCATCGCAGGCCAGCCCCAGCAGCGCCGCCGGCGAGGGGCAAAGGGCTTGCCAGGCCGGGGCTCGGGACGGTGTACAGAACAGCGGCGGATCCAGTTCGGCAGCGCGACACAGCTGCACCTTGAGCCGACCATCCGCCGCCACGGCGCCCAGCACCTGGCCCTTGACCAGCGCCGCTCCCGGCTGCAACGAAGGCTCGACGCCCCACAGGTGCACACTCAGGGTCGGGCCATCGAGGCGCAACAGGCCTTGCTCGCCACGGTGCAGGACCCCGGCGAACGGCGCTTCCACAGCGGTGCCTGGCGGCACTTGCAGTTGTACATGCAAGGGGCAGGTCGAGGGTTCCTCGGCGCTATCGGGACGGGTCTGCGACAGGCGGTACTGTCCATAGCGGCTGGCGGCCAGGCCATGGGCGGCGCCAGCTTCGGCCAACAGGCGATCGTCGATCCCCGGCTGCTCCCAATTGCCCGCCTCGAAGTGCGGGCTGAGCACGCCCAGGTCGATCAGGGCGAATTCGCGCCCCACCAGGCTCGGCAACAGCGGGGCGAACCCCTCACCGCCGATGGCAGGCAGTGCGTGCCCGACAGCGGTGAGAATCGCCGCCTCCATGAACTCGAACGACACCGAGTTGGCGACCTGGAAAATCTCCCACTCGTGGCTCAGGTTGGCACGGCTGTAGGCATTGCCCGGGTCGATGCTGACCTGCTGCTCGCCACTGAGCACCAGCACCGCCGCCCGGGCCACGATCAGAGGCCAGAGCGCCAGCAGCTCCGCCCGTTGCAACGGGTTGACCTGATGGTAGGCCTGGATCGCCGGGAGGATGCGCAGCGGGTCGCCCTCGGCGTGATGCAGCAGCGCCGCGCAGGTCACCGACAAGTCGGTGATGCGCCAGGTGCGGATCAGGTCGCCGAAATCGATCACCCCCTGCACCTGCCAATGCCGTGCTTCATCCCGCTGCCAGACCACGTTGTCATCGGTGATGTCCATATGGATGGCCTGCACCGGCAGTTGCTCCAGCAGCGGATGCAGGCGGCGCTCGGCGCGTTGCGCGGCGCTGGCGATCACCGCTCGTTGCTGCGGGTCGGCAATGACCGGCAGCAGATGCCCGATCAATGCCTGGGCATGCCGGGCGTCCCATTGCAGGGTGCGCTCCAGGCCCGGATGCTCGAAATCCGCCAGGGCCAGGTCCATCTGCCCGCACAGCCGGCCCAGGCCCGCCACCAGCTCGCCGCCCAGGTGCGGCAGCTGGGTCAGGGAGCGGCCTTCTATATAGTCCAGCAGGCGCACGTGCAGCGCTTGCCCGGCGATCTCCAGGGACAGCAGGTCCGCGCCGTTTGTCGCCGGGATGACCCTGGGCACTCGCAGCTCCGGGTGCTGTTGCAGATGCTTGAGGCCGGCGTGCTGCGCCTGCAACTCCAGGGCCGAGTAGTCGCCGCGGCAGATCTTCAGGACAAACCGCCCCTGGGGGCTGTCGACGCGGTAGTTGAGGTCTTGCTGGCTGCCCAGCGAGTGCAGGGTGCCGTGCAGGCCGTAGTGGCTTTCCAGCAACTCCAGCGCTTGCTGCGCTAAGACTTGCGGGCTGGGCAGACTGGCACGGTGGATCAAGGTGGCGAGCAACATACAACGACCCCTGGAATTGTTATAGGGCGCTTATATCGCCACTGCCTAGAGCGATACGCAACCCCTCGGGCCATCGCGAGGGTGCAAAGCCACGTCCGTCGCGGGGGCTGGGGGCGCCAGCTGGGACAAATTCGACTGGTGGTGCCTATTGCGCCTCGGGGGCTGTACCGACAAGCTATGCTGCATTCGCTCAGGTTATTGATCGTTTTCTAAGGATACAGGCCCCCCAACATGCGCATTCTCGTTACCGGCGGAGCCGGTTTTATCGGCTCGGCCCTGGTCCGCCATCTGCTTCAGCACACGGAACACGAAGTGCTGAACCTGGACAAACTGACCTACGCAGGCAACCTGGAATCGCTGCACAGCATCGCCAGCAACAGCCGCTATGAGTTCGTCAAGGCCGATATCGTCGACCAGGCCACCGTCAGCGCCGTGCTGGCGCGCTTCCAGCCCCACGCGATCATGCACCTGGCTGCCGAGTCCCATGTCGACCGCTCCATCGACGGGCCGTCCGACTTCATCCAGACCAATATCGTCGGCACCTACAGCCTGCTGGAAGCGACCCGCGCCTACTGGCACACATTGCCCGAGGCGGAAAAAGCCGCTTTCCGTTTCCACCATATTTCCACCGATGAAGTCTATGGCGACCTGCATGGCGTCGATGACCTGTTCACCGAAACCACGCCCTACGCCCCCAGCTCGCCCTACTCCGCCAGCAAGGCCGCATCCGACCACCTGGTCCGCGCCTGGCAGCGTACCTATGGGCTGCCGGTGCTGATCACCAACTGCTCCAACAACTACGGCCCGTTCCACTTCCCCGAAAAGCTGATTCCGCTGGTGATCCTCAACGCCCTGGCAGGCAAGCCGCTGCCGGTGTACGGCAACGGCCTGCAGGTGCGCGACTGGCTGTATGTCGAGGATCACGCCCGGGCCCTGTTCAAGGTGATGACCGAAGGCGCGGTCGGCGAGACCTACAACATCGGCGGCCACAACGAACAGAAAAACATCGACGTGGTACGCGGCATCTGCAGCCTGCTGGAAGAGCTGGCCCCGCAGAAACCCCAGGGTGTGGCTCACTACGCCGACCTCATCACCTTCGTCCAGGACCGCCCCGGCCACGACCTGCGCTACGCCATCGACGCCGGCAAGATCGAGCGCGAGCTGGGCTGGGTTCCGGAAGAAACCTTCACCAGTGGCCTGCGCAAGACTGTGCAGTGGTACCTGGAAAACCTCGAGTGGTGCCGCCGGGTACAAGACGGCAGCTACCAGGGCGAACGCCTGGGTTCCACCGACATCAAGGATCTGATTGCATGATCAAAGGCATTGTTCTGGCGGGCGGCTCCGGCACCCGTCTGCACCCCATCACCCTCGGTGTGTCCAAGCAGCTGCTGCCAATCTACGACAAGCCGATGATCTACTACCCGATCTCGGTACTGATGCTGGCCGGCATCCAGGACATCCTGATCATCTCCACCCCCCAGGACCTGCCGCAATACCGCAACCTGCTGGGTGACGGCAGCCAGTTCGGCGTGCGTTTTTGCTATGCCGAGCAGCCTTCGCCGGATGGCCTGGCCCAGGCCTTCCTGATTGGCGAGGAGTTCATCGGCAATGACCCGGTGTGCCTGATCCTGGGCGACAACATCTTCCACGGCCAGTACTTCGGCGAACAGCTGCGCGACGCCGCCAAGCGCACCAGCGGCGCCACGGTGTTCGGCTACTGGGTCAAGGACCCGGAGCGTTTCGGGGTCATCGACTTCGACAGCGAGGGCCGTGCCCTGTCCATCGAAGAAAAGCCCAAGAAGCCGAAGTCCAGCTACGCGGTCACCGGCCTGTACTTCTACGACAACGACGTGGTGCAGATCGCCAAGGCGGTCAAGCCTTCGCCCCGGGGCGAACTGGAGATCACCGACGTCAACAACGCCTACCTCAAGCGTGGCGACCTGCACGTGGAGCGTTTTGGCCGGGGCTTTGCCTGGCTCGACACCGGCACCCACGACAGCCTGCTGGAGGCCTCGCAGTACGTGCAGACCATCGAGCATCGCCAGGGCCTCAAAGTCGCCTGCCTGGAAGAGATCGCCTATGAGAACCGCTGGATCAGCCGCGAGCACCTGCTGGAGCGCGCCGCTTATTTCGGCAAGACCGGCTATGGCCAGTACCTGTTCACTCTGGCGGGGGAAGCGCAATGAAGGTCATCCCCACCGACCTGCCCGGCGTACTGATCATCGAGCCCAAGGTCTTTGGCGACGAACGTGGCTTCTTCTACGAAAGCTTCAATGCCAAGGCCTTTGCCGAGGCCACCGGCATCGACGCGCAATTCGTCCAGGACAACCATTCCCGCTCGCAGAAAGGCGTGCTGCGTGGCCTGCACTATCAGTTGCAGAACACCCAGGGGAAGCTGGTGCGAGTGACCCAGGGCGAGGTGCTCGACATTGCGGTGGATATCCGCCGCAGCTCCCCCCACTTCGGCCAATGGGTAGCGGTACGCCTTTGCGCACAGAATCATCGCCAGCTCTGGGTGCCCGAAGGGTTTGCCCATGGTTTCGTGGTGCTCAGTGATTTCGCCGAGTTCCTCTACAAGACCACGGACTACTACACCCCGTCCGCCGAGCGCTGCATCCGCTGGGACGACCCGACCCTGGCCATCGACTGGGAGCTCGACGAGCCCCCGCAACTGTCCGCCAAGGATCAGGCCGGCGCCCTTCTGACCGAGGCCGATCTGTTCCCATGAACGCTCCTCTGAAAATCCTTATCAGCGGCCAGCACGGCCAGGTCTCCCGGGAGCTGCAGCAGCGCCTCGGCGACCTGGGCGAGCTGGTGGTCCTGGGTCGTGAGCAACTGGACCTGAGCCACCCGGAACAGATCCGCCAGCAAGTGCGCGCCATTCGCCCGGACCTGATCATCAATGCCGCCGCCCACACCGCCGTCGACCAGGCCCAGAGCGAGCCGGACCTGGCTTTTGCGATCAACGCCACGGCCCCCGGGATCTTCGCCCAGGAAGCCTTCGAGCTGGGTGTGCCGCTGATTCACTACTCCACCGACTACGTGTTCGATGGCAGCAAGGAAACGCCCTATGTGGAGAACGACGAGCCCAACCCGCTGAGTATCTACGGCGAGAGCAAGCTGGCCGGCGAACGGGCGATCCGGCTGGTCCAGGGCCAGCATTTGATCCTGCGCACCAGCTGGGTCTATTCCAGCCATGGCAAGAACTTCCTGCTGACCATGCAGCGCCTGCTGCAGGAAAAACCCGAGCTGCGGGTGGTGGCCGACCAGATCGGCGCACCCACCTGGGCCGGCACCATCGCCACCAGCACCCGGGCGCTGATCGAGCGCTGGCGAGCCGGGCAGGCCGGCGCCTGGGGCACCTACCACCTCACCGCCCACGGCGAGACTTCCTGGTTCGGCTTTGCCCAGGCCATCGGTGAGCAGTTGCTGGCCATGGACAAACCCTGCGCCGTCCTTGAAGCCATCCCTTCCAGCGCTTACCCGACACCGGCGCCGCGGCCGTTGAACTCGCGTCTGGACTGCAGCCGCCTGGCACGGGAGTGGGGCGTGGTCCAGCCGGACTGGCACACCGCATTGCGCGAGTGTCTTGCCGAGCAGGGCTAGGCATAATGCGCCTGTATCCACAGGCGCCTTTTCCATGACCCCACCCCTTCCCCGTCGCCCTCGCTGGCGCAGCCTTGCCTTGCTGGCACTGTGCCTGGCGCCGTTGCTGTGGCCGCTGGAGCATCTGGCGGAGCGCTACTACCGCAACGAGCTGACCAGCCAGAACCGCCAGACCCTCGACCTGTACGTGGCCAACCTGCTGGGCACCCTGCACCGCTACGAAGTGCTGCCGCAGATCCTCGGCGACCTGCCGGCACTGCGCGCGGTACTCGGCGCCCCGGACGATGGCGTGACCCAGGGCAACGCCAACCGCCTGCTGAAGAACATCAGTGCCCAGACCGGCGCCGAAGTGATGTACCTGATGGACACCAGCGGCAAGACCCTGGCGGCCTCCAACTGGGACAAGCACGACAGCTTCGTCGGTCGCAATTTCGCCTTCCGCCCCTATTTCAGCGAGGCCATGGCCGGGCGCCTGGGGCGCTTCTTCGGCCTGGGCACCACCTCGGCCAAGCGCGGCTACTTCTTTGCTGCCGCGGTGCGCGATGGCGAGCGGATCCTTGGCGTGCTGGTGGTCAAGGTCGACCTGGACCACACCGAAAGCCTGTGGGGAAAGACCCCGGAACAGTTGCTGATGACCGACCACAATGGCGTGGTGATCCTCACCTCGCGCCCGGAATGGCGCTTTCGCGCGACCCGGCCGCTGAGCGACGAGGAACGCCAGGCGATCGTCGCCATCCAGCCCTATCCGACTCGCGACCCAAGGCCGCTGAACCTCAACCCCAATGCCTGGCTGACCCAGACCCAGCAGATCGACGAAACCCGCTGGGCCGTGAGCATCCTCGCACCGCGCACTCTGATCGACCGGCCGGTGCGCACGGTAGTGGCCGTGGGCGCCGCCGCGCTGCTGGTACTAATGCTGTTGCTCGGCCTGATGATGCAGCGCCGCCGCCACTACCTGGAGCGGATCGCCTTCGAAGCCAAGGCGCGGCGCGAGCTGGAGATGCGTGTGGCCGAGCGCACCAGCGACCTGGAAAGCCTCAACCGGCGCCTGAAGCAGGAAGTGCTGGAGCGCGAAACCGCCCAGCAGGAACTGGTGCGGGCCCAGGACAACCTGGTCCAGGCCGGCAAGCTCTCGGCTCTGGGCACCATGTCGGCCAGCATCAGCCACGAGCTCAACCAGCCCCTGGCGGCGATCCGCAGCTATGCCGAGAACGCCGAAGTGCTGCTGGACCACCAGCGTACCGACGACGCCCGAGGCAACCTCAAACTGATCAGCGAACTGACCGGGCGCATGGCCTCGATCATCGCCCACCTGCGGGCCTTCGCCCGGCGCGATCACCACGCCCCGGAAAGCGTGGCCCTGCAACCGGCCCTGGACGACGCCCTGGCGCTACTGGCCAAGCGCCGCCGGGCCATGGAAGTGGAACTGATCCGCGACCTGCCGGCTGCCACCCTGTGGGTCGAAGCCGGGGAAACCCGCCTGCGCCAGGTGCTTGGCAATCTGCTGGCCAACGCCCTGGATGCCCTGACCGAAAAAGGCCCCCCGCGCAAACTCTGGCTGAGTGCCGAATCCACCGCCACCGGCGTCAACCTGTACATTCGCGACAACGGTCCGGGCTTCTGCATGGAAGCGCTGGGTCGCGCCGGAGAGCCGTTCTACACCACCAAGACCCGTACTCAGGGCCTGGGCCTGGGGCTGGCCATCTGCGACACCCTGATGCGTGCCTTCGGTGGTGAACTGTCATTCGCCAACCACCGCGAAGGCGGGGCCCTGATCACCCTGCGCCTGCGGGCCGGGGCCCCCGGAGTCAGCCTGCAGCCTTCCGAGGACCGCGGGGTATGAAGCAGAGCGGCAACCCGATATCAACCCTGTCCGGCCCGGCGCTCCCGGCCCCGACACGATCTGGAAAGTGAGCGATGAGCCATCCCGAGAGCCTCGATCCTCAGTTGCAAGTGGTGCTGATCGACGACGATCCCCACCTGCGCCAGGCCCTGAGCCAGACCCTGGACCTGGCGGGGCTCAAGGTGCTGTCCCTGGCCGAAGCCCAGGGCCTGGCGCCGCGCCTGGAGCGGGATTGGCCGGGGGTGGTGGTCAGCGACATCCGCATGCCCGGCATGGACGGCCTGGAGCTGCTCAACCAGCTGCATGCCCAGGACCCGGAACTGCCGGTGCTGCTGATCACCGGCCACGGCGACGTGCCCCTGGCCGTGCAGGCCATGCGTGCCGGCGCCTATGACTTTCTGGAAAAGCCCTTCGCCAGCGATGCCCTGCTGGACAGCGTGCGCCGCGCCCTGGGCTGGCGGCGCCTGGTGCTGGACAACCGCAGCCTGCGCCTGGCCCTCAGCGACCGTCAGGAACTCAGTGCACGGCTGGTAGGCCAGTCAGCGCCGATGCTGCGCCTGCGCCAGCAGATCGGCGCCCTGGCGGCGACCCGGGCCGATGTGCTGATCCTCGGCGAGACCGGCGCCGGCAAGGAAGTGGTGGCCCGTGCCCTGCACGATCTCTCCGGACGGCGCAACGGGCCGTTCGTGGCGATCAACGCCGGGGCCCTGGCGGAATCGGTGGTGGAAAGCGAGCTGTTCGGCCACGAGCCGGGGGCCTTCACCGGCGCGCAGAAACGCCGCATCGGCAAGTTCGAATTTGCCAACGGCGGCACCCTGTTCCTCGATGAGATCGAAAGCATGAGCCTGGATGTCCAGGTCAAGCTGCTGCGCCTGCTGCAGGAGCGGGTGGTGGAACGCCTGGGGGGCAATCAATTGATCCCGCTGGATATCCGCATCATCGCCGCCACCAAGGAAGACCTGCGCCAGGCCGCGGACCAGGGACGCTTTCGCGCCGACCTCTACTACCGCCTGAACGTCGCGCCGCTGCGCATTCCGCCGCTACGCGAGCGTGGCGAAGACGTGCTGATGCTGTTCCAGCACTTCGCCGACGAAGCCAGCACCCGCCACGGCCTGCCCCCCCAGGAACTGCAACCCGGACACCGTGCCTTGCTACTGCGCCACAGCTGGCCGGGCAACGTGCGCGAGCTGCAGAACGCCGCCGAACGCTTCGCCCTGGGCCTGGAACTGGCCCTGGACAACAACGAGCCGGGTACTCTTGCGGCTGCGGCCCCGAGCCTGATCGAAGGAGGCTTGAGCGAGCAGGTGGAGCACTTCGAAAAGACCCTGATCGCCGCTGAAATGGCCCAGCCCCACAGCTCCATGCGCAGCCTCGCCGAAGCCCTGGGGATTCCACGCAAGACCCTGCACGACAAGCTGCGCAAGCACGGTTTGAACTTCGCCGACGGCGGCGCCAATCAGCCCGGCGACGAATCAGAATGAAGCGTTCCGCTATTCCCTTTACCCCTGAGGCCCCGGCATGAATCGCGACAGTCGATACCTGGAATCCATCCTCCACCACGACATCCCCCTGACACGGGACATGGGTCTGCAGGTGCTCGACTGGCAGGGGCAAGAGTTGCGCCTGCACTTGCCCCTGGAGGCCAACGTCAACCACAAGAGCACCATGTTCGGCGGCAGCCTGTACTGCGGTGCGGTGCTCGCCGGCTGGGGCTGGCTGCACCTGCGGCTCAAGGAACAGGGCATCGATGACGGGCATATCGTCATCCAGGAAGGCCAGATCAGTTACCCGCTGCCGGTGACCGGCGACGCCGTGGCGATCTGCGCCGCACCGGATGACAAGGTCTGGAACAAATTCCTCGCCATGTATCAGCGCTACGGCCGTGCCCGGCTGACCTTGCACACCCGGGTCGTCAATGCCGGCAGCGCAGAAGACGCCGTGCGTTTTACCGGCCAGTACGTCCTGCACCGCTAATCCGTTTGCGACCCGGCTCAAATCTGTAGGAGCTGGCTTGCCAGCGAAGAGGCCGGAAATGCTTGCACAGGGCCCAAGGGCCCCGTCGCCGGCAAGCCGGCTCCTGCACAAGAGTGGCAGAGGCAAGTCGCCGCGAGGTGATCAGGAGCGGGCCAGTTCCAGCAACTTGGCGCGCCAGGGCGCCTTGGCCGGCAGGGCCAGGAAGAAGCCGTTGAGCAACGACTCCCGAGGTGGATAGCAGAACGGCGCACCGCTGAGATCCAGCACCTCGCCGCCCGCGCCTTCGAGCACGCCCTGGGCCGCCGCGGTGTCCCACTGCGAGGTGGGCGCCAGGCGCGGATAGCAGTCTGCCGCGCCTTCGGCCAGCAGGCAGAACTTCAGCGAACTGCCGATATTGGCCAGTTGCAATTCACCCAGGGCGGCGCTCAAACCACTGAGCAGACGCTCCTGCTCCGGGCTCGAATGCCGGCGGCTGGCCACCACGGTAAACGCCTCGCCGGCCCCCGGTTGCTCACGCACCTGGATCGCCTGCGGTGCCTGCCCGCGATCCACGCGCCAGGCCCCAAGGTCTGCGCCGCCCAGGTAGCAGCGGCCACTGGTGGGCATCGACACCACGCCGAACACCACCCGCCCCTGCTCGATCAGGGCGATATTGACGGTGAATTCTTCACTGCCGGAAATGAATTCCTTGGTGCCGTCCAGCGGGTCCACCAGCCACCAGCGCTGCCAACTGGCGCGGGTGGCCTGGGGAATGTCCGCATCCTCTTCGGACAGCACCGGGATGCTCGGGTCCAGGGCCGTGAGGCCGGCCACGATCAGGTGATGGGCGGCCAGGTCGGCGGCGGTCACCGGCGACTCGTCGGCCTTGTGATTGACCGCCACATCGGCGCGCCAGAACGGCAGGATCGCTTCACCGGCACGCAGGGCCAGCTCGGCAACCGGCGCCAGCAAGGGGTGGGGAAAATTCATTGACGTCTCGCTCATGCTTGAAAGACCCCGCGCTGGCTCAGCAGGTCGCGGGTCAGGTACAGCGCAGCCAGGGCCCGGCCTTCGCTGAACTGAGGGTTCTGCGCCAGGCTCGCCAGTTCGCGCAGGTTGACCTTGTCGACCCGCATCGGCTCCGGCTCGTCGCCTTCCAGGCGCTCTTCATACAGATCGGTGGCCAGCACTACCTGGATCTTCTGGCTCATGTAGCCCGGGGACAGCGACAGCTCGGTCAGGTGCTCCAGTTGCCGCGCGCCAAACCCGGCCTCTTCCTTGAGCTCGCGCTCGGCCGCTGCCAGCACATCCTCCCCCGGCTCGATCAGGCCCTTGGGCAATGACAGCTCGTAGGCGTCGGTGCCGCCGCAGTATTCCTCCACCAACACTGCATGCTCGGCGTCGAGCATTGCCACGATCATCACCGCGCCATAGCCTGCGCCCTTGCCCACCAGGCGCTCATAGGTACGTTCGACGCCATTGGAAAACCGCAACTGCACCTCTTCGACACAGAACAGACGACTGGTGGCGACGATCTCGCGGGCGAGTACGGTGGGTTTCTGGCGCATAGCGGGCTCCTTGGCGATAGCGGGTTACTATACAGCCTGTTTTAAAGTGACTGGGTTGCAGATTGCCGGTGCACGGCACCACGGCGGAACCTATTGTTTACTGCGTGTGACCGTCCTCTTCGAGGCGGCTCCTTTCTATCCGTTCTAGTGACCGGGCCTCCCTGCCCCACTGGCCTTGTCGACCCCGCCGGTCGGCTGTTTTCTTACCACTGGAGAAGTGTTCGATGGCCCTACTGCCCTGGCACCAGATCGATACCGTCCTGCTGGACATGGACGGCACCTTGCTGGACCTGCACTACGACAACCATTTCTGGATGGAACACCTGCCCCAGCGCTACGCCGAGCTGCACGGGGTCAGCCGGGCCATGGCCGAGCTGGAGCTGGAGCCCCTGTTCGAACGCAACGCCGGCCAGTTGCAGTGGTATTGCCTGGACTTCTGGAGCGCCGAACTGCAACTGCCGGTGCGCGAGTTGAAGCTGGAAACCGCGCACCTGATCGCCCTGCGTCCGGACGCAGACACCTTTCTTGCAGCCATCAAGCAAGCCGGCAAGCGGGTGATCCTGATCACCAACGCCCATCGCGACTCCCTGTCATTGAAGCTGGAACGGATCGAACTGGCGCCATACTTCGAACGCCTGATCAGTTCACACGACTACGGTTTCCCCAAGGAAAGCCCACAGTTCTGGGACGCCTTGCAGGCCGATATCCGATTCGACCCGGCCCGCAGCCTGTTCATCGACGACACCCTGCCCATCCTGCGCAGTGCGCGGGACTTTGGTGTGGCGCAGTTGCTGGCGGTGAGCCAGCCGGACAGCCGCAGAGGGCCGAAAGACACCGCGGAGTTCGCGGCGGTGGGGGATTACCGGGCGTTGATCGAAGGCTTGTGAAGCCCTTCGCGGGCAAGCTCGCTCCTACAGAACCCCGTGGGAGCGGACTTGCCGGCGAAGAGAACCGATCATTCGGGAATACGCAGCACCTGGCCCGGGTAGATCTTGTCCGGGTGGGACAGCAGCGGCTTGTTGGCCTCGAAGATCTTGTTGTACTTGTTGGCATCGCCGTACTGCACCTTGGCGATGGCGCTCAGGGTGTCGCCTTTCTTCACGGTGACGAATACCGCAGAAACCACCGCCGGACCGGTCACGGTGATCTGGTCCTCGACACTGCCGACGCCAGAAATGTTGCCCAGGGCCAGCAGGATCTTCTCCTTCTCTTCCTGGCTCGCCACTTCACCGCTGACAATCACCTTGTCACCTTCCACCGTGGCATGAACATTGGGATTGCCCAGGCCAACCTTTTCGATGTGCTCCTTGAGTTGCTCACTGGCATTGGCGTTACCCGGGGTCAACAGGTCGATCAGTTTCTCACCGGCTTCCTTCACAAAGCTGAAAATGCTCATGTCGCACACTCCTTGGTTGATAGATCCAGACGCGAAAGACTAGACCAGCCTGGCCGGATGAGGTTCCCGGGCGACCAGTGACCCAAGGTCACAGGCCCGCGGTAGAATCCCGGCATTTTGCCGCTCCGGAGCGAAGATGGACCTCAAGCAGCTGAAATTCCTCATCGCCCTCGACGAAACCCGGCATTTCGGCCAAGCCGCCGCGCGCTGCCACATCACCCAGCCGACCCTGTCCATGCGCCTGCGCAGCCTGGAAGAAGAGCTCGACTTGCCGCTGGTCAAGCGCGGCCAGCGTTTCGAAGGCTTCACCGCACCCGGCGAGCGGGTGCTGGCGTGGGCCCGCACCGTGCTCACCGCCCATGACGGGCTATTGGCCGAGGCCGCCGCCTGCCGCGGCAACCTGGTGGGCACCCTGCGCGTAGGGGTAGTGCCGCTGTCGAGTTTCAATCCCCAGCCACTGCTGCAGCGCCTGCATGCCGAGCACCCGAACCTGCGCTTCGAACTCTCGTCCCTGAGCTCGGAACAGATCCTCGAACAGTTGGCCAGCAATCGCCTGGACCTCGGGGTTTCCTACCTGGAGCGCCTGGACAGCGAGAATTTCGACTCCCTGCCCCTGGAACCGACCCACATGGGCCTGCTCTACGACCACCGGCACTTCAGCTTCGGCGAGCAGCCCCTGAGCTGGGAGGCGCTGATCGAACTGCCCCTGGGCCTGCTCACCAGCGGCATGCACTTTCGCCAGTCCATCGACCACAACTTCCACATCCGCGGCCTGCAACCGCAGCCGGTGCTGCAGACCGACGCCGTCCATCAGCTGGTGCAGATGGTCCATGGCGGCCTGTGCTGCGCCGTGATGCCTCTGGACAGCGGCCTGGAAACCCTCACCGAGCACCTGCGCCTGCAACCCATTGCCGATGCCCAGACCCTGGCCCGCCTGGGCCTGATCATGCGCCGCAGCGCGCCGCGCTCGGCCCTGGCGCAAGCCTGCTTCGCCCTCTACCAGCAATCCTTCGGCGATTCTTGATCGACGCCATCTATCAATAGATCAGTACTAGCAATTAGACGCGACAGATTGCCGCGCTTAGTCTTGGGAGCCGTTACGCCGCTGGTCACCCCGGCGCGGCGCCAGCCCTGGCGAAACGGGCACCCGCACTCGCTGCCAGCCAGCCCCACAGCATCCCTCGAACGCTAGTACGCGAAGGCATTTGCCCGGCCAGACGCTGGTCGCGCGAGCAGCGTCTCAACCTTGTCCACCTGCCGCCGAGCGTGCGCTGCGGGTCAGCAGCCTGCGATGGAGAGTCGCCCGTGAGTACACATAACCAAGCCGATCAGAAACCCGTAGCCCGCTACAAGCCCTACAAGGGACCCGCCGGCGGCTGGGGCGCCCTGATCAGCGTGGCCCAGGCCTGGCTGACCAGCGACAACGCGCTGAAGAACATCCGCATGATGCTCAAGACCAACCAGAACGGCGGCTTCGACTGCCCGGGCTGCGCCTGGGGCGACTCGCCGGAAAGCGGCATGGTCAAGTTCTGCGAGAACGGCGCCAAGGCGGTCAACTGGGAAGCCACCAAGCGCCGGGTGGACGCGGCGTTCTTCGCCAAGCACAGCGTCACTTCGCTGCTGGAGCAGAGCGACTACTGGCTGGAGTACCAGGGCCGGCTGACCGAGCCGATGAGCTACAACGCCGAGACCGACCGCTACCAGCCCATCAGTTGGGAAAATGCCTTCAGCCTGATCGCCAGGCACCTGCACAACCTGCCCAGCCCGGACATGGCCGAGTTCTACACCTCGGGCCGGGCCAGCAACGAAGCGGCCTACCTGTACCAGCTGTTCGTGCGCGCCTATGGCACCAACAACTTCCCCGACTGCTCGAACATGTGCCACGAGGCCAGCGGCGTGGCCCTGGCGCAGAGCGTCGGGGTCGGCAAAGGCACGGTGACCTTCGACGACTTCGAACACGCGGACGCCATCTTCGTCTGGGGCCAGAACCCCGGCACCAACCACCCACGCATGCTCGAACCGCTGCGTGAAGCAGTGAAGCGTGGCGCCCAGGTGGTGTGCATCAACCCGCTCAAGGAGCGCGGCCTGGAACGTTTCCAGCACCCGCAAAGCCCGATCGAGATGCTCACCAACGGCAACCGCCCGACCAATACCGCCTACTTCCGCCCGGCCCTGGGCGGCGACATGGCGCTGCTGCGGGGCATGGCCAAGTTCCTCCTGCAGTGGGAGCGCGATGCGCAGAAAGCCGGCGCGGCGTCGGTGTTCGACCACGACTTCCTCAATGCCCACACCGCCAACGTGCTCGACTACCTGGGCACCATCGACGACACCCCGTGGGAGCAGATCGTCGAGCAGTCCGGCCTGGCCCTGGTGGAGATCGAGCAAGCGGCGCGCATGTATGCCAAGGGCAAGAACGTCATCATGTGCTGGGCCATGGGCATCACCCAGCACCGCCACTCGGTGCCGACCATCCAGGAAATCGCCAACCTGATGCTGCTGCGCGGCAACATCGGCAAGCCCGGCGCCGGGCTGTGCCCGGTGCGTGGCCACAGCAACGTGCAGGGCGACCGCACCATGGGCATCAACGAACGCCCGCCAGTGGCCTTCCTCGACTCCCTGGAGCGGCGCTTCCAGTTCAAGGTCCCCCGGGACAACGGCCACAACGTGGTCGAGGCGATCCACGCCATGCTCGAAGGCCGCTCCAAGGTATTCATCGGCCTGGGGGGCAACTTCGCCCAGGCTACACCGGACAGCCCGCGCACCTTCCAGGCCCTGAGCAACTGCGACCTCACCGTGCAGATCAGCACCAAGCTCAACCGCAGCCACTTGGCCCACGGCAAGGACGCACTGATCCTGCCGTGCCTGGGGCGTACCGATATCGACCAGCAGGCGGGCGGCCCGCAAGCGGTGACCGTGGAAGACTCCTTCAGCATGGTCCACGCCTCCAACGGCCAGTTGCAGCCGCTGTCGTCGCAGATGCGCTCCGAGCCCTGGATCCTCGCCGGTATCGCCGCTGCAACCCTGGGCAGCCGGCCGGTGGACTGGAACTGGCTGGCGGCCGACTACGGACGCATCCGCGACCTGATCGCCGACACCATTCCCGGCTTCAAGGACTTCAACGAACGGCTCAAGCATCCTGGCGGTTTCTACCTGGGCAACAGTGCCGGCGCCCGCCAGTGGAACACCCCGTCGGGGCGCGCCAACTTCCGCGCCAACTCGTTGCCCAAGGACCTGATCCACGAGCGCACCCGGGCCACCGGCCAACTGCCGGACCTGATCCTGCAATCGATGCGTTCCCACGACCAGTACAACACCACCATCTATGGGCTGGACGACCGCTACCGCGGGGTCAAGGGCCAGCGCGACGTGTTGTTCGCCAACGAGGCGGACATCATCCGCCTGGGCTTCAAGCCGGGGCAAAAGGCCGATATCGTCTCGCTCTGGGACGACGGCCGCGAGCGCCGGGTCAAGGGCTTCACCCTGCTGGCCTTCGACATTCCGGCCGGCCAGGCCGCGGCCTACTACCCGGAAGTGAACCCCCTGGTACCGCTGGAAAGCACCGGCGACGGTAGCCACACCCCGACTTCCAAGTTCATCGCCATTCGCCTGGAAGCGGCCAGCGACAGCGGCCTGATCATGGCTCGCTCGGCCTGATTCCTGGCTTGAGGACCTCTTCGCTGGCAAGCCAGCTTCTACGGTTAGCGCG
>NZ_VYKE01000528.1:0-501 GCF_032424515.1 Pseudomonas sp. JV245A | reverse complement strand
GGTGGTGTTGTACTGGTCGTGGCTGCGCAGGGTGATCAGCCGCAGCACATCGGCGCCGTCCACTTCCTTGTCCTCATGCAGCCCGGGAAAGACGAAGAATTCGGCCTTGCCCGAGGGCGTCAGCCACTGCCGCTCGGCTGCCGCCAGGGGCATGCGGAAACCACCTGGCACGCGAATGCGGGCGTTGTAGTCGTCAAAGCCGGGCACGGTCTGTTCGATCAGGTCGCGGATCTTGTCGTAGTCGGCCACCAGCTCCAGCCAGGGCACGCGGCTGCCCGGCAGGGTGGCCCGGGCCATGCCGGCGACGATCGCCGGTTCCGACAGCAAAAACTCGGAGGCCGGCGCCAGCTTGCCGGCCGAGGCATGCACCATGGACATCGAGTCTTCGACGGTGATCGCCTGACGCAGGCCGTCCTGCATATCCAGCTCGGTACGGCCCAGGCAGGGAAAGAGGAAGGTTTCCCGGGCCACCAGCAGGTGGCTGCGGTTGAGCTTGGTGGC
>NZ_VYKE01000527.1:0-503 GCF_032424515.1 Pseudomonas sp. JV245A | reverse complement strand
TCGATCAGGCTGCCCAGGGGCGGTGCCAGCATCGGCGACAGGGCAATGCCCATGGACAACAGCCCCAGCAGCCGCGGCTGCTCCTCGGGCGGGCAGCGGTCGCGGACCATGACCCGGCCCACCAGGGTGCCGCAGCAACCGCCCAGGGCCTGCAGCAGGCGGGCGGCCATCAGTACTTCGACACTGGCGGCCAGCATGCAGGCCAGGCTGGCCGCGAGAAACAGCGCTGTGCCCGCCAGCAGTACCGGGCGCCGGCCATAGCGGTCGCACAGCGGGCCACCCAGCAGCATCGACAGGGCATAGCCGAGCATGTACAGGCTCAGGGTCAGTTGCAGCTGGGCGTCGCTGGCCCCCAGTTGGTCGGCCATGGCCGGCAGCGCCGGCAGGTACAGGTCGATGCTGATCCGCGGCAGGCAGACCACCACCAGCAGCAACAGGGTCCAGAGCCAGGGGGCGAGGGGGCGTTCAACAGCGATGGAGCGGGTGGTGATGGGGCTGGCGGG
>NZ_VYKE01000526.1:0-504 GCF_032424515.1 Pseudomonas sp. JV245A | reverse complement strand
GCGTGGGGGTGGTCTCGGCGGCAGAGTTCGGCGCCGACGCCCGGGTCTGCGCCCTGCCGATCGTCGACTGCCAGCGGCGCCTGACCGAAACCCTGGTGTGCCTGCGCGAACAGAGTTCACGACGGATCGTCGCCACCTTCCTCGACCTGGTACGCGAAAGCCTGGCCTCCCCCACCGCCCTGTAGGAACCGGCTTGCCGGCGAAGGCGATCTCCAGGCACCCCTACCGTAGGAGCCGGCTTGCCGGCGAAAGCGATCCCCCAGACACCGCTACCGCAGGAGCCTGGCTTGCCGGCGAAGGCGATCTTTCGGGCCTCTTCGCCGGCAAGCCAGCTCCTACAAGAGTGGAGGTGGGCTCAGGCTGGAGCCAGGGCGAAAAACGCCTGAATCAGGCGCAGGTCCCGGCGCCGCTCCACGCAGCCGATCATGTGCCGGTTGACCAGCCCCGCACCGCGGATCGGCACCGTGCGCACCCGCGGGTCGTGGCCAACCTCCACCGAACTGA
>NZ_VYKE01000525.1:0-505 GCF_032424515.1 Pseudomonas sp. JV245A | reverse complement strand
GGTCACGGTGGGCCAGTCGATGAGTATCCAGATCCTTTCCAGCGGCGGTGAAATGCCCCTGGATCAGTGGTACCAGTGTGATATCGACGATCCAGACGATACGGCCCCCTGCCTGCCACCGGGGCTGATCCTCGATGCCTCACCCAACAGTCCGACCACCACGCTGCATGGTGCACCTACCATCGCCGGCAACTACACCTTCAACATTTCCCTGAATGACGGCAGAAACCAGGCCGGGGTCGCCACCTATACCCTGGAGGTTACCGGCGCGGCGACCCCGACCCTGACCTCGGTTGCCCCCAACTCCGGCAGCACCGCTGGCGCCACCGCCGTCACCCTCACCGGCAGCAATTTTACCGGCGCCACCTCGGTCAGCTTCGGCGGCACGGCGGCCCCCAGTTATACCGTCAACAACGCCACGACCATCACGGCCACCACACCGGCTCATGCCGCGGGCGCAGTGAACGTAACGATCATCACCCCTGGCGGCAGCGCGACCCTGACC
>NZ_VYKE01000524.1:0-508 GCF_032424515.1 Pseudomonas sp. JV245A | reverse complement strand
TTTCAGGTCCAGGTTCACCAGCAGGTCATTGTGGGGGCCGGGGTCCTGGCCGAGGCCGAGGACGATCAGGCTTTCGGGTTCGCTTTCCGCCGGGCCGTGGGGGACGAAGGTTTCGCCCTTGAAGCGCCACAGGCGGGCATCGAGCTCGTCCCGTTGCTCTGCATCGCTGCAATGCAGGTAGATGCGGTGGCCCATGCGCCAGGCCTTGTCGGTGAGCTTGCAGGCAAAATCCAGGCGCGCCGCAGGGTCCGCGCTGGGAAGAATATAGAAGTCGACTTTGGTCATTGGGCTTCCTGAGCCGAGGAGGGCGCCGCCTTCATGCGGCGCCCCCTGCGGTCATGGTTTTCAGGCTTTGGCGCGGTCCAGCAGGTATTGGGTCAGCAGGGGGACCGGACGGCCAGTGGCGCCCTTGTCCTTGCCACCGCTGGTCCAGGCAGTGCCGGCGATGTCCAGGTGCGCCCAGTTGAGGTTCTTGGTGAAGCGCGAGAGGAAGCAGGCGGCGGTGATG
>NZ_VYKE01000523.1:0-508 GCF_032424515.1 Pseudomonas sp. JV245A | reverse complement strand
GGTGGAAGGCCGCCAGCCTGCGTCCCGGCAGCCGGGGCAACCGGCGCCTGCGGGAATGGCACAACGTGGCGGCGGCCTGGCTGTGCCTGCCGCTGCTGCTGATTGCCGGCAGCGGTGCCTGGCTGGCACGCCCGGACCTCTTCACCTGGCCCGGCGCCCAGCCGATGGCGATCAAGCCGCTGTTTTCCGCCGCCCATGGCCACTTGCTGCTGGGCACCCCCGGCGCCTGGCTGGCGTTTCTCTGCGGTATTTCGTTACCCCTTCTGTACCTCACCGGCCTGCTGCTGTGGTGGCGCAAGCGCGCTGCCCGCCGGGCCGTCCAATCGTTCAAGGAAACTAGCCATGACACACCGTGATTTCTTGCGCCGCGCCCAGCGCGGGCTCTTGCTCGCCCTGCTGCCCCTGGGCCTGTTATGGGCTGCCACGGCCAGCGCCGCGACCCTCACCGATCTGGCCGGACGCCAGGTCCAGGTGCCGGAGAAGGTCGAGCACATCCTCCTGGGTGAAG
>NZ_VYKE01000522.1:0-514 GCF_032424515.1 Pseudomonas sp. JV245A | reverse complement strand
CGGTGTGCTGGCGCGGGTAGTCGCGGGTGCTGGCATTGAACTCCAGCAATACCTGGCGGCGCTCGGCCGCCGGCAGTACCGGGATGTTCTCCAGGGCCAGGGCCGGGGTCTGCTCCAAGGCCTGGGCGAGGTGTTCCAGCACGCACTGCAGGTAGCCACAGACCCGATCGCCGTCCACCTGCGCCACGGCCTGCACGGTCAGGCGCAGGCCCTGGGCGTCATCGTCGATATTCAGCGCCAGGGGGTAATTGCTGCGCTCCCGGGAGTCGAGCACGCGGATCCCCTCCCAGCTCGCCGGCCCCTGCTGCGCGGTGTCGGCAGCGCTGTGACGGTAGTTGAGCAGGCTGTTGAACAGGGGCAGCGATGCCGGCACGCCGCTGCAGCGCTGGGCCAGGGCCAGGGAGGCGTGCTCGTGGCCCAGCAATCGGGCCAGCCGGGCGTGGGTGGCGCGCAAGGCCTCGGCCACACCCTGTTCCCCGACACTGACCCGCAACGGCAAAGTGTTGATGAACAT
>NZ_VYKE01000521.1:0-517 GCF_032424515.1 Pseudomonas sp. JV245A | reverse complement strand
CGATGTAGAAACGCCGCTTGCCCAGGAGGTCCGCCGCCCGTCCGCCCAGCAGCAGGAAACCACCGAAGGCCACGCTGTAGGCACTGACCACCCATTGCAACTGCTGGGCGGAGAAGCCCAGGTGGCTGCCGATTTCCGGCAGGGCGACAAACACGATGGTGGCGTCCAGGGCGATGATCAATTGCGCGGTGGCCAGCAGTAACAGCATCCAGCCCGACGGCTTGGCTAACGGGGTCGCGGACATCGCGAAGATCCTTGTGTGGAAATAACCGGCGGCCAGTGTCATCGATGCCGTTTAAATGATAAACAAGCCATTCTCTCTTTCAGCAATGACTTTAATCATGGATCTGAACGCCCTTCGCCTGCTGGTCCGGGTTGCCGAAACCCGCAGTTTCACCCGTGCCGCCGGTGACCTGGGGCTGACCCAGTCCGGCCTGTCCCGAGCCATTTCCCGCCTGGAACAGCAGCTCGGTGTACGCCTGCTGCAACGCAACACCCGCAGTGTCAGCCTGACCCC
>NZ_VYKE01000520.1:0-517 GCF_032424515.1 Pseudomonas sp. JV245A | reverse complement strand
CCAGCAATTGGCGCAGCACCAGCTCCCGCGCCTGGGGATCGGCCTTGCCCGCGGCGGCGGAACCGGCCAGTTGATCGATGATCTGCCGGGTGCGCAGCCCATCGGACTGCATCAGCTCCGTGGCCCGCTGCCGCGCCTGATCGACGCTCTGTTGCGCGGCCCTGGACATGTCCAGCGGCTTGTCCTGGGCAAATGCCTCCAGTACCTGGCGCTCGACCTGGGTCAAGGGGCGTTTCAGATACTTCTCGGCAAAGCCGAATATCGTCGCCATCGGGGTCTGCTCTTCATTCGCCATTGCATGCTCCTTACTCAATGAATGACGTTGAAGGGCTGGGCACCGGGTCCGTCGAACTTCAACGCCAGGGGGAAAGCCTGTGTCGCGGTCATGCTCCTGGCCGTGCAGGCCCCGGGCACCTGGCGCGCCCGGGGCGCTTGCTCAGGAGGACGGTGTGCGATTGGCCAGGGTGCTGCTGTACTTGGCGATGCTCTGGTCGATCTTGTCGATGGCCACGCCGGC
>NZ_VYKE01000519.1:0-521 GCF_032424515.1 Pseudomonas sp. JV245A | reverse complement strand
CCACCGCCCAGTGCATGATCCCGCTGAGGCTCGCAGTGACCACGCTGCCCAGGGAGACCAGGGCGATCACCGCCAGTGAGGTGGCGACGATGCTCTTGCTGTCCAGGTTGGTGTAGCGGCTCAGGGCCGGGATGATGACGAAGCCGCCACCCACCCCCAGCAGCCCGGAAAGCAGCCCCGAGAGCATCCCGGTGAAGGTCAGTGCTCGGGCGCAGGGCAGGGTCCAGCGCAGGCGGCCCTGGGCCGGGTTGAGCACGCAGGGCATGAAGGCCGGGCGCGGCGCCGGCTGGCCCTGTTTCAGTTCCAGGCTGGCCTTGCGCAGGATGCGCCCGCAGGCGTACAGCAGCACCAGGGAGAACAGCAGCGCCAGCGGCAGGTTGGGTAGGCGGTGGGCCAGCCACAGGCCCAGCGGCGCCATGAGGATGCCGATGCCGGCCACGAACCCCGCCGCGCGGTAGCGCACGATGCCCTGGCGCAAGCCCAGCACCGCGCCGACGCTGGCTGCCAGGCCCACCGCCAGC
>NZ_VYKE01000052.1:0-35292 GCF_032424515.1 Pseudomonas sp. JV245A | reverse complement strand
GGCCCGGGCCGAGGGCAAGCAGGTCATCACCGGGCTGGAAGTGATTGCCATCCAGGCGCTGGAGCAGTTCGTGCTTTATACCGGGGTGCGCCCGAGCGAAGAGCAGTTCCAGAAGGCTGTGGCCTTCGCCCGCCCCTGAGCCCGAAACCCTGTCGCCGCTGCCGCAGGCCGCGACAAGGCCAGCAGGGCCCTGAAGCCCCCTTCGAGGTCGATCGCAGCCTGCGGCAGTGGCTCCGGGGTTCAGCCTTCGAGTTGGGCCAGGCGCTCTTCCAGGGCAGCGATCCGCGCTTCCAGTTCTTCGATGCGTTCCACTGAAACCGCGCCGCCGGCGCTGCGCTCAACCGGGTTGCTGCGGGCGGCGAGGATTGCCTCGATGTCCGCCGGGTCACCCAGGGCGTGGGTATAACGGTCTTCGCGCTGGCCGGCCTGCCGCGGAATGTGCAGGGCCAGGCCCCGGGCAATCAGGCGTTCGAGCTGGTGCAGGACCTGTTCGCTGTCTTCGAAATCATGCATGCGCCCGCTACGGGTCAGCAGTTCGTTGACCGTCTGCGGGCCACGCAGGAACATCAGGCCGCACAGGATCAGTTGCGCCGGCACCAGTTCCAGGGCCTTGTCCAGGCGCTGTTCCCAGCGGTCGGCGCGGCTGCCCATCACCAGGCGGGTGAAGCCCTGGGCTTCGAGGGCACGCAGGCTTTGCCCGACCTGGCCCTGGGTCAGGTTCATCACCGGTTCGCGGCTGGTTTTCTGATTGCAGGCAATCACCAGGGCGTTGAGGGTCAGGGGATAGGTTTCCGGGCTGGTGGCCTGCTTTTCGATCAACGAACCCAGGATGCGGATATCGGTACTGCTCAAGCGCAGTGCTTCACCGGGTGTGTCGTGCTCGCTGCTCATAAGTGCTGGTCCCTTGGTCACTGATGGATGGATCGTGAAAAAAAACGCCACCGGGCGCTGGAACAGCGTCCGGGTTTTCTGCGTGGCCGGGTCGGCCACTTTCGAGGGGCTCTGTTTTACCTCCAGAACCCGGATCTTGCCATCAGAACTTGGCGCGGCCCGCGCCGGCGCCGGTTGACCGGGCCGCCCCCGCCACCATGCTTTGGGCGAGGGCGGCCGGTTCAGCTGGGTTGCGGATCTGTTGCAGGCTGTGTCGTACGGGGTGAGTCGGCTGCCTGCGGGGTTTGGCCCGCGGTCTCCAGGCACTGGCGGGCAAACCGGGCGAGGCCCAGCAGGGCGTTTCTCGCGGAGCGCAGGTAGAACGCCTGCAACTGGAACACGTGCCAGCGGCCCTGGTGGATTTCCAACTGGCAAGCCACCCCGGACTGCCTGGCACGCTCAGCCAGGCGCGTGGAGTCGGATAGCAGCAGTTCCTGGTCGCCCACCTGGATCAGCATCGGTGGCAAGCCGCGCAGGTCTGCTTCCAGGGGGCGGTGGCTCAGTGCTTGAACGGGCGCTGCGTAGGCCTTGAGGGCTTGCTCCAGCCAGTCGCGGCGGATCATCGGGTCGGCCTCCTGGCGCGATTGCATGCTGGCGCCGCCCAGGTCCGGATCGGTGACCGGCGACAGCAGCATCAGCCCGGCGGCAATCTCGTCACCACGCTCCTTCAGGGCCAGGGCCAGGGCCAGCACCAGGGCGCCGCCGGCGGAGTCGCCGGCAATCAGCAGCTTGTCCGCCGGGCAAAGCTGGGCGCGGATCGCGTCGTAGCAGGCCAGGCAATCCTCCAGCGCGGCGGGGTAGGGGTGTTCCGGGGCCAGCCGGTAGTCCGGCACCCACACCGCGCAGCCGCTGTCCCTGGCCAGGCGGCTGGTGACGCTGTAGTGAGAGCGCGGGCTGCCCAGGCAGAAGGCGCCACCGTGCAGGTAGAGAATCACCCCCTTGGGCGCCCTGGTTCCGGGTTCGACAATCTGCAACGAGAGCCCGTCCAGCTGCATGCTCCGGCGGTTCACGCCCAGGCAGCCGGGCATCAGCCATGACAACCGGTCGACGATCTTGCGCTGGCTGGCCAGGGCTCGGGGCGGGCCGATCAAGGCCCTGAAACTGACCCGCAGGAAAACCCGCAGGAAGGCTGCGTTGGCCCGCTCCAACCAGTCCCGGGGGGCGGCTATGCGTTGCCCGTCGCAGGCTGGGGATTGGGTGTCCAGCGGGCTGGACAGGCGATAGGCCGCCAGCCCGGCATAGCGCGCCAGCCAGCGGTAGGACCAGGTGAAGCCTGGCCAGTTGGTGCTGTTGTGCCCCCGTTCGTCGACATACCAGCTCTTGCAGCCGCTCCACACCGAAGTGGCCAGGCGGCGCTGGATGCCCAGTTGAAAGCGCTGGTGGCGCTGCTCGTCCACTTCCACATGGCTGGCGCCGCTGTCCAGCAGGGCCTGGCGGGCCTGCATGACGTGGGAAATCTGGCTTTCCAGCATATGGATGATGGAGTTGTGGCCCAGGTTGGTGTTGGGCCCGTAGAGCATGAAGAAGTTGGGAAAACCCGGCACGCTGATGCCCAGGTAGGCCGCCGCGCCACCTTGCCAGGCCTGGTTCAGGTCGAGCCCGTCGCGTCCGGTGATGCGCATGGGCGAGAGGAACTCGGTGGCGGCGAAACCGGTGCCATAGATGATCGCGTCCACGGCGTGTTCCTCGCCGTCCAGGGTTTCGATGCCGTGCTCGGTGATCTGCCGGATGCCTCGGGTCAGCAGGTGCACATGGGGCTGGTCGAAGGTCTTGAGGTAGTCGTTGGACAGCAGGATGCGCTTGCAGCCGATGGGGTAGTCCGGGGTCATCTGGCGGCGCAGTTCGGGGCTGGCGACCGAGGTGTGCAGCAGCTTCTTGAACGGGCCACCGACCACCCATTTGGTCAGGCCCTGCAGGCGCGTGAAGCCCAAAGCCCGGGATTCGAAGTGCAGGTAGTGGGCCGCACGCACCAGCTTCATCTTCCAGGGTTGGCGCAGGAAGCGCTGCTTTTCCTCGGCACTGTAGGGGCGGTCGGCCTTGGGCATGATGTAGGCCGGTGAGCGTTGGAAGACCTTGAGTTCGGCCACCTGCCTGGCAACCTCCGGGACGAACTGGATGGCCGAGGCGCCGGTGCCGATCACCGCCACCCGCTTGCCCGCCAGGGGATAGTCATGATCCCAGTGGGCGGAGTGGAAGACCCGGCCGCGGAAGCTGGCCATGCCCGGCAGGTCGGGCAGGGCCGGGCGGCTCAACTGGCCGGTGGCGCTGATCAGCAGGCGGGCGGCATGGCGCTGGCCATCGGCGCAGGTGACATGCCAGCAGGCATTGGCGGTATCGAATTCGGCATGGCGCACCTCGGCGCCGAAGCGGATATGGGGTGTGAGCTCATAGACGCCGGCACAATGTTGCAGGTAACCATGGATTTCTGCCTGGGGCGCGAACACCCGGGACCAGTGCGGGTTGGGTTCGAAGGAAAACGAATACAGGTGCGAGGGCACGTCGCAGGCAGCGCCGGGATAGCTGTTGTCGCGCCAGACGCCGCCCACGTCCTGGCCTTTTTCAAGAATGACGAAACGGTGCACGCCCGCCTTGCGCAGGGCGATGGCCATGCCCAGGCCGCCAAAGCCGCTGCCGATGATGATGGCCTCCAGCGGTGTGGCCGAGTCGGGGGCGGGGTGTGTAGCAGGTGCGAATTCGCGCATGACGACCTCGTTGTTATTGTTGTGCGGCGCAGGGTTGATGCTCCCGGGGCCACTTCCTTGTTTCTGCGGTGCAGCCCCGATCAGTGAAGCATGCGGGGAATAAACCGTGGACCCCATGCTGTAACGGGACAAGTGCTTTAGTATTTGGGCCAACACCTTTCTTCACGAGCCGCGCCCATGAGCACTCAGTCGTTCACCCGGGGACCGTCCAGCGCCTTGCTGCTGCTCGGTTTCGGCTGCGAAAAGGGCTTGGCGCCAGCGCGGTTGCTGGCCGGTTGCGGGCTGTCCCGGGAGCAGTTGCAAAACCCCAACAGCCTGCTGTCGGCGGCCCAGGAGTTGCGCCTGGCCAGTAACCTGCTGGCGCTGCTCGGCCAGCCCCGGGGCCTGGGGTATGCAGTGGGGGCGCGTTATCACTTCTCCACCTATGGCCTGTTCGGCTACGGCCTGATCAGCAGCGCCACCCCGGCGGATGCCCTGGCCCTGGCCTTGCGCTTCCTGCCGCTGACCTATGCCTTTGCCGAGATCGGTTACCGGCTGGAGCCGGGGCTTGGGGTGCTGACCTTTGCCGAGCCTCGGGTGGCGGACCCCTTGTTGGCGCAGTTCCTGTTACAGCGGGACATGGCGGCCGCCGCGACGCTGATGCAGGAAATAGTCGGTGCGGATTTTCGCCTGCTGCGTTTCGGTCGCAGTGTCAGCCCTGAGCTGGAAGGGGACGAGCCGGCGCAGATTCTCGGGGTGCCCGCCGACTATCGGGCCGACGCCAATACCCTGGCCTTCGACCGGCGTTTCCTGCACCGGCCCTTGCCCCAGGCCAACCCGCTGACGGTGGCCATGTGCGAGCAGATGTGCGCGCAGTTGCTGGAGCGGCGACAGGCCCATCAGGGGGTTGCCGCGCTGGTCCGCCAGCACCTGGATGCCCTGCCGGCGGCAAGCGTACCGGACTTGCCGGCCATGGCCCGGCTGCTGTGCACCAGCGTGCGGACCTTGAAGCGACGCTTGCAGGAGGAGGGCACCTGCTATCGGCAGGTACTGGCCGGGCATCGAGGCGCCCGGGCCCTGGAGTTGCTGGGCAATCCGCGGCTGAGCCTGTCCCAGGTTGCCGAAAGGCTTGGCTTCAGTGACCTGTCGAGTTTTTCCCAGAGCTTCAAGCGCTGGTTCGGCGTGGCCCCCAGCGTGTATCGCCAGGAGCGCTGCGGATAAAGGCCCCGTGCTGGCGTGCTGTGGCTATAATCGCTGCTCGCTGTATTCCCGCCATTCCCTGTCGAGACTGTCATGACTATTTCCCTGTACGCCGCTTCCGTTCCTGTCTTCAAGCAAATGCTCAATGCCTTGAGCGACGTGCTGCACAAGGCCGAAGCCCACGCCACGGCGAAGAACATCGAGCCCAACGCCCTGCTGCAGGCGCGCCTGTACCCGGACATGTTCCCGCTGGTGCGCCAGGTGCAGATCGCCGTGGACTTCGCCAAGGGCGTATCGGCGCGCCTGGCCGAAGTCGAGCTGCCCAAGTACGACGACACTGAAACCACCTTCGCCGACCTGCAGGCGCTGATCGCCAAGGTCCTGGCCTTTATCGACGGCATCCAGCCGGCGCAGATCGATGGCAAGGAAGGCATCGAGATCGTGACCCGTCCGGGCACCCCGAAAGAGAAGCGCTTCAGTGGCCAGTCCTACCTGCTGACCTACGGCCTGCCGCAGTTCTTCTTCCACGTCACCACCACCTACGCAATCCTGCGTCACAACGGTGTGGAAGTGGGCAAGCGCGACTACATGGGCGCGTTCTAAACCCCAGGCGATAAAAAAGCCCGGCCAGGTTGACCCTGGCCGGGCTTTTTTGTGGCCGTTGGATCAGGCGGCTTGCGCCTTGTCTTCCTGGGCCATGCACGCGGCGGCGGTGAAGAGTACGTCGGTGGAGGAATTCAGCGCGGTTTCCGCCGAATCCTGCAGCACGCCGATGATGAAGCCTACGGCCACCACCTGCATGGCGATTTCGCTGGGAATGCCGAACAGGCTGCAGGCCAGGGGAATCAGCAGCAGCGAGCCGCCGGCCACGCCGGAAGCACCGCAGGCGCAGATGGCCGCGACCACGCTGAGCAGCACGGCGGTGGGCAGGTCGACGGCGATACCGAGGGTGTGCACGGCGGCCAGGGTCAGCACGGTAATGGTGATTGCCGCGCCGGCCATGTTGATGGTGGCGCCCAGCGGGATCGACACCGAGTAGGTGTCTTCATGCAGGCCCAGGCGCTTGCTCAGTTCCAGGTTGACTGGAATGTTGGCCGCCGAGCTGCGGGTGAAGAAGGCGGTGATGCCACTTTCGCGCAGGCAGGTCAGCACCAGCGGGAAGGGATTGCGGCGGATCTTCCAGAACACGATCAGCGGGTTCATCACCAGGGCCACGAACAGCATGCAGCCGATCAGGACCGCCAGCAGGTGCAGGTAGCCGAGCAGGGCGTTGAAGCCCGAGGTGGCCAGGGTCGAGGCCACCAGGCCGAAGATCCCCAGGGGCGCGAAGCGGATCACTACGCGCACGATGACGGTCACCCCGTTGGACAGGTCATCGAGCACGGTGCGGGTGGTCTCGCCGGCATGGCGGATGGCCACGCCCATGCCAATGGCCCAGGCCAGGATGCCGATGAAGTTGGCGTTCATCAGGGCGCTGACCGGGTTGTCCACCACGCTCAGCAGCAGGCTTTGCAGCACCTCGGTGATCCCGCCGGGCGCGCTGATGGCCACGTCATGGGTGGACAGCACCAGGGCGGAAGGAAACAGGCTGCTGGCGATCACCGCGACCACGGCGGCGGCGAAGGTGCCCAGCAGGTAGAGCACCAGGATCGGCCGGATATGGGTTTCCTGGCCGTGCTTGTGGTTGGCGATGGAGGCCATCACCAGCACGAACACCAGGATCGGGGCCACGGCCTTGAGCGCCGAGACGAATACCTTGCCGATAAAGGTGGTGGATTTCGCCACCTCCGGTGCCAGCAGTGCCAGGGCGATACCGGCGATCAGGCCGATAACGATCTGCGTGACCAGGCTCAGGCGTTTGAGGGAATGCAGAAAGGAAGGGGGTGAAGCGCTCATAGCGGTATCTCTGTTTTTTTTAATGTGCGGAGCCTGCCGGTCGCCAGCGCCGGTGGTTGAACCGCCAGGCACAGACGCAGTCTGAAAAGGCGACGGGCGATCGAGACGTTTGAAGGGTAGACGAACTCGACAGGGCCTGTTTTCAGCAGGGGGCGGACTTTATCACAGCAGGCCGGGGTTACCGCGTCGATGTGACGATCTGCCACTTGCCCCTTGCAGAGCCGTGCACGCGGTGGTTGCCCGGAGCCGGGCGCACTCTGTTAAGATTCGCCATCCCCTTTTTCTATCCAGTCAGCGGGCCCTTCGGGCTGTCGCTGCTGTCGCTGTTTCTGGAGTTCTGCATGCTGTTGCCCATCCTGCTGTTGTCGGCCGCCGGTTTTACCGTGCTGACCACGGAGTTCATCATCGTCGGCCTGTTGCCGTCGATTGCCCGCGACCTGCAGGTCAGCGTGTCCCAGGCCGGGCTGCTGGTGACCCTGTTCGCCTTTACCGTGGCTGCCTTCGGGCCATTTCTGACCGCCTACTTCGCGCGTTTTCCCCGCAAGAAGCTGTTTATCAGCGTGCTGGTGATGTTCGGCCTGGCCAATACCCTGGCGGCGCTGGCGCCGAACATCTGGGTGATGTCCCTGGCGCGGCTGGTGCCGGCCCTGGGGTTGCCGGTGTTCTGGGCCCTGGCCAGCGAGACGGCGGTGGACATCGTCGGCCCGGACTACGCCGGGCGGGCGATTGCCAAGATCGGCTTCGGCATTGTCTGCGCCACGGTGTTCGGGATTCCCGTGGGCACCCTGATTGCCGATGCGTTCGGCTGGCGCAGCGCCTTCGGCATCCTGGCGGTGGTGGCGTTCGCCAAGGCCCTGTTGCTGTTTATCTACCTGCCGCAAACCCGCCAGCACAACGAGCAGGTGAGCCTGCGGGCGCAGTTTCGCATCCTGCGCAGCCCGCTGATGCAAGGGCATGTGCTGCTGTCGATCCTGGTATTTAGCGGCATGTTCACTGCCTACACCTACCTGGCGGACATACTCGAGCGCCTGGCCGGGTTCGACGGTGCGCTGGTGGGCTGGTGCCTGATGGGCTTTGGCGCGGTGGGCCTGATCGGCAATTCCCTGGGCGGCCGGGCGGTGGACCGTCACCCGTTGATCGCCTCCATGGTGTTCTGCGCACTGATGATTGGCGGCATGGTAGCCCTGGTGCCGAGCATTCATTCGACCCTGGGGTTGGCAGCGGCCATGGCCATCTGGGGCGTGACCCAGGCGGCGATGTTCCTGGTGAGCCATGTGCGCTTGATCAAGGCGGCTCCCCAGGCGCCGGCCTTCGCCGCTTCGTTGAACATTGCCGGGGCCAACCTGGGCATTGGCCTGGGGGCAATGGTCGGCGGCCGGGTGATCGATACCCTGGGCCTGGGCAGCCTGGGGTTCGCGGCCTCGGGTTTCATTCTGCTGTCGATCGCCCTGGCGCTGCTGCTGATGAAGCTCAAAGCGCCGAGTGCCTGCGCTTCCTGATCAGAGATTGAGGGGCGTGAACAATTCTCGTCGCGCCCCTTCGGTAATGGCCACGATGCCGGGGTGCTTGACCTTGCGCTCCACGGAAATGGCGTAGAACGACTCGGCCACGGCATCGGTCTGGCCAATCAGTTGCACTCCGTACTGGTGCATGACCTCGTCGGCAATCACGCTGGGGGCGATGAAGATTCCACTGCCGGATTGGCCAAAGGCCTGCATCAGGGCGCTGTCGTCGAATTCACCGATGATCCGTGGCTGCAACTGTTGCTCGGCGAACCAGCGCAGCAGGCGGCTGCGGACCACGGTTTCCTGCCCGGGAATCAGCAGTGGTGCGCCGTGCAGGCCCCGGGGGAAGTCAGCGCCGTGCCGCCGCGCCAGCTCCTCGGTGGCGAAGAAACTGATGCCGCATTCCCCGAGCTTCTGGCTGTAGCCCTTGATGTCCAGGTGCGAGGGCATCGGGCTGTCGGAAATCACCAGGTCCAAGCGCTGGATGGCCAGGTCCGCCAGCAGGCGTTCGAGCTTGTCTTCGCGGCAGGTCAGGCGGATCGGCTCGCTGAGCTCCATGGTCGGGGCGATCAGGCGATAGACGATGGACTTGGGCACCACATCCGCCACGCCGACCCGGAACTGGATCTGCTGTTCGTCGGGGCGGGCGCGGAGCATGGCTTCCAGCTCGCCCCCGAGCTGGAACATCTGCTCGGCGTAGGGCAGGGCCTGGCGTCCGGCTTCGGTCAGCTCCAACTGGCGGCCAACCCGGCGAAACAATTCGATGCCGTAAGTCTGTTCCAGCAGGCTGATCTGGCCGCTGATGGTTTGCGGGGTCAGGTTCAACTGGTCGCAGGCGCGGACGATGCTGCCGGTCTTGGCCACAACCCAGAAATAATGCAGCTGGCGGTAGTTGAGCATGGGCACATTCAGTTCGTAAAAAGCGAAGTATAACTGCTAAAAAAACGAATTTTCCTGAAGTATCACTCTCCTTAGAATGCCTCGCTATCGCCGGGGCCCTACTTGGTCCCGTCCGTTCTATCGAGGAATACGGCATGTCTTTCAAAACCTTGGGCGCAGCGTCGCTGCTGGCCCTGTCTATGCTGACCCTGGCGGGTTGTGACCAGGCGGAAAAAAGCGCGCAGCAGATGCTGGGCAAGGCGGCGGAGTCGGCCAAGCAGGCCATCGACGATACCCACAAAGCGGCAGAACAGGCGCTCAGCGATGCGACTCAGAGCGTGACCGGCAAGGAAAAGCCAGAGGACGACAGCGAGAAGAAACCAGCGCCTGCGTCCCAGGAAATCTGATCTTTCATACAACCGAGTCAGGATTGACCCATGGATTACCTTTTACAGCTCGCTGCAAGCCCCACCGCCTGGGTCGCCCTGGCCACCCTGGTGGTGATGGAGATCGTGCTTGGCATCGATAACCTGATCTTTATCTCCATCCTCACCAACAAGTTGCCGCAAAAGCACCGGGCCAAGGCACGACGCATCGGTATCGGCATGGCCTTGATCCTGCGCCTGGCGCTGCTCAGTACCATTGCGTTCATCGTCCAGCTCACTGAGCCGGTGATTGAAGTGATGGGGCAGAGTTTCTCCTGGAAGGACATGATCCTGATTGCCGGTGGCCTGTTCCTGGTGTGGAAAGCCACCACGGAAATCCACCACAGCATGGACCCTGAACCTGAGCAGGCCAAGAACGAGACTCCGGGCGTGGCTATCGGCTTTGCGGCAGCGATCGGTCAGATCCTGTTGCTGGACATGGTGTTCTCCATCGACAGCATCATTACTGCAGTCGGCATGACCGAGCATTTGCCGATCATGATCATTGCCGTGGTGGTATCGGTGCTGGTGATGCTGCTGGCGGCCGAACCGCTGGCCAAGTTCATCAATGACAACCCGACCGTGGTGATGCTGGCCCTGGGCTTCTTGATCATGATCGGCATGACCCTGATCGCCGAAGGTTTCGGCGCCCATGTGCCCAAGGGCTATGTGTATGCGGCGATGGCCTTCTCGGCGGCCATTGAGAGTCTCAACATGCTGGCCCGCCGGGCCCGGCAGAAGCGTCAGGCGGCCCATAGCGACGCTTGATCCACAGCCATGACTGGCGGCCGCCTGTACTCCTTGGAGTCAGGCGGCCGCTTTGTTTCAGGGGTAGGGGAAACCTTGATCAGTGGGCAGCGGCAGGACGCCGGGCGCTCTTTCCAGCCTTGATGGCGGGGGCTGCTTGCGGGGGCTGATGGTGGTGGCGGCGGGTGATGCGCAGCACGCCCCAGAGCATAGCGGCGGCTACCGCCAGCCAGCCGAGGATCAGCATCAGGATGGTCGTTGTCAGGCTCATAAGTGCCTCCTTGATGCCCCGTGCGGGGCACACACTCTTAACAATCGACAGTCTAGTAGCCTATGTGTTTCAAGCTATTGACCAATAGTCGAGAGTCTTCGAACACTTCGCTCTATGGTTTTCAATTAACTGGCGCCTAACGCTATACCCTTGCCCGCGGGCACCCTATTATCAGGGCCCCAGCCGGAGGCGGGTCGCCCGGTGTCTGAATAGAGAGCAAAGATGGTGCGGGTATTTCCTCGGTTTCGAGTGGCGCTGCTGGCCAGCGCCTGTGTCTTGGCCCTGGCCGGTTGTGCCGGTAGCGTGCAGCCTGACATCCAGCGCCTGCCGGAACGTGTCGAACTCAACAGCGTGCCGTCTTTCCGTGGCCAGATGTACCAGAGCGGCCCAGGTGCACTGGCCAGCATGCTGTCGCAGCAGGGCGTGGTGATTACGCCCGGTTTGCTGGACAAGCCATTGCATCTGCCGGGTGCCGAGGCGCAGTTGCAGCAGAACATGCAGAACCTGGCGCGTGAATACGGCATGGTCGTCTATCCCCTGGATAACCAATTGTCGGCGTTGCTGACGCAGGTGGCGGCGGGTTACCCGGTGCTGGTGCGCTTTACCGAGGGTTCGACATTCTGGGCTGAGCCGCGCTATGCCGTACTGGCCGGCTACAACCGCGACAAGCAGACAGTGCTGTTGCGTGGGGCGAAAAGCCGTCGGCAACTGATGAGCTTCAGCGAGTTCGAGTCATCCTGGAAGAGTGCCGGCAGCTTTGCGGTATTGATCCAGGCCCCCAACCAGTTGCCGGCCAAGGTGGATCGCCAGCGTTGGTTGAAAGCCGTCAATGAATTGGCCCAGGCCGGCCAGGAGCAGGCGGCAGCCCGGGCGAGCAAGGCACTGGACAGTCATTGAGTGTGCTACAGACAACAACGGCGCCTGAGGGCGCCGTTGTTTTTTGCCGGGTATCAGTGTGAGGCCTGGGGAGCGGCGACCTGACGGTTCTTCAGGTTCTTGTCCGCTTTGTAGCGCAGGGCGACGTCCGGTACCGAGCCGCTCTTACCGGTTTCGACCCAATTGCGGATGCGGCTGGCATCGGCGAAGTGGGTGTATTTGCCGAAGGCATCGAGAATCACCAGCGCTACCGGGCGATTACCCATGCTGGTGACCAGCACCAGGCAGTGGCCGGCCTGGTTGGTAAAGCCGGTCTTGGTGATCTTGATGTCCCATTTTTCCTTGTTCACCAGATGGTCGGTATTACGGAAGCCCAGGGTGTAGTTGGGCTTGCGAAAGGCTACGGTCTTTTCCTTGGTGGTACTCAGTTCGCTGAGCAGCGGGTACTTGCGCGAAGCCACCAGCAACTTGCTCAGGTCACGGGCGGTGGAAACGTTGTGGATCGACAGGCCTGTAGGCTCCACGTAGCGGGTGTGGGTCATGCCCAGGGACTTGGCCTTGGCGTTCATTGCTGCGATGAACGCCGCGTAGCCGCCCGGGTAGTGATGGGCCAGGCTGGCGGCAGCGCGGTTTTCCGAAGACATCAGGGCGATCAGCAGGGTGTCCCGGCGGCTCAGCTCACTGTTGAGCTTGACCCGGGAGAACACCCCTTTCATTTCCGGGGTATCGCTGATGTTCATGGAGATGTATTCGTCCAGGGGCAGCTTGGCGTCCAGGACCACCACGGCGGTCATCAGCTTGGTCACCGAGGCGATGGGGACTATCACGTCCGGGTTGCTGGAATAGATGACTTTGTTGGTCTGCAGATCCAGCAGCAGGGCGCTGCCGGACGCGATATGCAATTGTGAAGTGTCTCTTGGCGCCGCGGTGGTTTCGCTGGCGTCGACGCTGTGCGCGATCAGTGTGCCGGACACAGCAAACAACAAGCTGAGAATGGAGAGACGAATTTTCACGCGGGCGGACTCGATAAAGAATGGATATGCCGTTGGGTAACGGGCTTTCTGGGAAAAACGTTACATTTTATGAGTATGTGCCAGAAACTTGCTACGCGCCTTTAACTACTGGCTCCTACTTAAACTATTTTTCATCTTGTACCGTTTTTGTACCAATTCTGCTTTCGAGCTTCCCTAGCTCGGTCCAGTCCGTTGTTGAGCTCAGCCAGCGCGCGTAAGTCGAGAGCAACACCTGCACGCTATGCCCGAGCTGGCCAGCGATGAACGCGGGGTTCATGCCCGACATAAGGCACATCGTAGCGTAGGTGTGGCGGCAGTTGTATTGATTGCGAGGCCTGATCTCCAGGGCCTGCAGGGCTGTGGCGAAGTGCCCGGCGGGGGTGGTGGGGCCCTTGATAAAAGGCGAGCTGCCGGACGGCTGGAACACGTAGGGCGACGATTTCGACACCCGGCGCCGGTCACTGTCGCGGCACTGGGCAATTTCCTTGGCCTGGGCCAGGGCGTTCATGGCGCGGGAGTTCAGCATTACCGTCCTTGCGTACTTGGTTTTCGTGCGCTCCTGCACCTTGCCTTTCACGACGATCCGACAGACGTGTGCCGTCCTGGCCTCCAGGTCGATCTCGTCCCAGCGCAGCGCCAGCAGCTCGCCGGTTCTCATCCCTGTGTAGAAAGCAAACTCAAAATAGGCCGCGTAGATCCTAACCACCGGTCGGGTAAAGTTCTCATACAGCCACGCAATGAGCGCGTCGGCCTCTTCCGCAGTGAAAGGATCGACAACCTTTTTATTCCTGGGCGGTAGCTGTATCGACGTTGCAGGGTTGCGGGGAACGACCTCATCCTGCACGGCCGTATTGAACAAAGCATTCACCCGCGATATTGCCGCACGCTTCACCCCGGGGCTGCTCCACTCGGTGTCCGCTATGATCTTGCGCAGCGCCATTGGGGTGATGTCGTTCATGGGGGTGCCGGCAAGCGCAGGCATCCAGTACAGGTTTAGACTGCCCTTGTAGTTGCTCCTGGTGCCTTCTACGACTTCCCGACTGTCGAGCCAGGTCTGCGCATATTCCCCGAACGTGACGACGGTTGACTCAGTCGTCGTCACGTAGCTGGAGTTAGGGAAAAGCTCGGTGTATTTCTCGTCCGTCAGGGCCCCGTGCTTGGCCAGGCTGATTACGTGAGCACGGAGATCTGCGGCCGCTTTGATCCCCTTGGCCGTCTGTGGGTAGGCGAGGGTTTCGCACCGGCGATGCTTCCAGGTGAATCGGATTCGGATTGAATCACCAGCAAATTCAACTCCTGTGGGCAGTCCCATTGGCTTTCTTGCCATGCCTCGTATCTCCTGATGCTGTAAAAAATGCGGTTGTCGATCTTGTTCCAGACGCCTTCGGGGATTCCCCCGCGGGTTCGCTTGCTTTCCAGGGCGCGATGGGTGGTGCCGATGAGCTGCGCCATGCGCTTCTCGGGCACTTTGTCGAAGGGGTACGTTTCGGGTAGTTCGTCTATTTCGGACATGTGCATATCCCGCCCGCCATCGCCGGCAGGCTCCGATTGTTGAGTGGGGTGTTTCAGGTTTCGAGGTAGGCGGCTATGAACTGCGTCGCCGCTTCAGCATTGATGGCGTTTCCGTAGGCGCGCAGTCGTCCCACTCGGGAGGCAGCCCCATGAGCCAGCGGGAATGTGCCGGATTCAACTGGCCGCCACTTTCCATCCCGGCAGAAGAGCCAGTCAGCATCTGCCCATAGGCCGTTAACCGGGCCGGCTGAGGAGAGGCGCGCAGCAGAGCTACAGTCTCCGAAAGCCCCATCATTCCCGGTCGTGGCGCCACATTGCCCTGCTTGATCGCATCGGTCGCCGTGCACGTCGGCCAGCCTGCCAAGGCGAATGCCTGCTCGCTCAGCGGTTTCCCGCGTGGGTGTTCCAGCCGCCCCGCTAAGAATTCCTCTGAAGCGCTCGCGCTCTTCCAGTCCCGGGCTGCTGGGGTGGCCCAACCGGCCAGAGCGGTTATCGCCGGCAGCTCCGGTTTCGCGCTTCCGTCCTTTCGATAGCCAGGCAGCCCCCGACTGTCGCTGGCTGTCGGTGTTGGCCACCCAGTACGTCCTGTCTCGGATGTGCGGAGCACCGACGCCCGCAGACGGGAACGCAACAGCCCCGAAGGCATAGCCCATGGCTTCCAGGTCAGCTTGTACAAGGTCGAGCCAAGGGTCTGCGTCCTTGCTCGCAACCTGTTCTCCAAGGAGCTCTGCAGGCTGGCGCTCGCGGATGAGCCAATGGAAGTGCGGCCAGAGGTGCCGCTCGTCATCAAACCCAGCTCCCGCGCCTGCCGCGCTGAAAGGTTGGCAAGGACAGGAACCGGTCCAAACAGGTCGATCATCTGGCCAGCCGGCGCGGCGAAGGGCGTAGGACCAAACGCCGATGCCTGCGAAGAAATGGCATTGGGTGTAGTGCTTGAGGTCATTGGGGTGAACATCCTCGATCGAGCGTTCATCAACATCGCCTGGCGCTATGTGGCCGGCCGCAATCAGGTTGCGGATCCACTGCGCGGCGTATGGGTCGATTTCGTTGTAGTAGGCAGCCATGGCTCACTTCGGCCCCCTGTAGATCAGGTAGGCCATGTAGAGGGCGGGGAGGATCATGGCTGCACCCCCGGCACGTCGAAGAACTGCAGTTGCCCCTTGAGCGGCATGAATGGCAGAGGCTTGGGGTCGCGCAGCAGGAATCCCTTCTGCCCCATGTACCAGGGCGATTCACTGTGATCGACGCTATCGACCAGCTCGACCGAGCCGATGATGCCGCCGCGCTGCATGTCTGAGCGGTCCGGCATCGGCAGGCCGCGAGCCAGGCAGTACAGCAGCGCGGTGGTGAACTCGTTGTTTGTCATGTCCTTTGCAGCGTGCACCAGGAACCGTCCGCGGTACTTGGTATGCCAGGAACGGTTCTCGACGTCCTTGCCGCCGTGGATGATCAGCCACGCCCAGGGCTGGCGAATTGAAAGTGCTTTCATTGGGCAATACCTGTCCTTGGCCGCTATAGCGGCTGACTTGAATGTGGGGGAGGGGTTAGGTTTTTGCGGGTGGAGTACAAATGTACTCCTGTCGGGATTTGGCTGGTTCAGCCTTCACGGCCAGGCCCTTTACCACCTTGCTGTAGATGAACTTGATCTGGTCCCACGGGATGGTGTGTTTCTGCCCGTACTCGCCTTCACCGTCGCAGATTTCGCAGCCTTCCGACGGTTCTTCAAGCTCCCGGCATTCCGGGCATTCGTGCGTGGATTGCAACTTGAATTCGCCGAGCAACAGGGCCTTGGCGCCGTTCTCGGCGGTTAGCTTCTTGGGCATGATGCAATAGCCGTCGGGAACTGTCGGCGCGGGCTGCTCGGCCGGGCGGGTGTAGAGTACGCGCACCTCGTATTCTTCTGGCTGCAAGCTGCAAGCCGTGTAGCGGAGAAGCTCAACGTCTTGCCAGCCAGACACGCCATCGCTGACTTGATACACCGGCTCGCCCTGGTGCTGCCCCAGGTCGTCAGGCTCGCACTCTGCGCACCCAAACATCGAGTCGCCGAGGCAGTGCGGGCACTCGGATTTAGCGGGTTTGGCTGGCTTGGCGAGAAGGGCGCGAAGCTCATCTACAACCCTCAGGCATTCATCATAGTTGGAAGAGCTGCTGAACCCGAGCATGCAATCCGCCTGGGCTGCAACGCGCTCCAGCAGCTCACGCGGCACGCCGTCAATCGTTTGGTTGGTGGTCATGGCTTTGCCTCGTAACGGTAGTCAGCACGCGGGCCAGAGATAGCCTCATGCAGATAGGCGATAACCTTTTCAGCGTCCTCAATGGTCGGGCAGGTTCCGGCACCCTCTGGGATTGATCCGTCTTTCCCGCCTTGAAACCCAATTCCGCCGATTGGGTCGTCTTCATCCGGGATGTCTGTCAGGTACATTCGTCCGCTCATCCTCTGCTCGTAGATCAGGTACTCACTCATAAATCACTTCAGCAAATCAGTTGTGCCAGTGCCAGCAGGCACCAGAAATAGGCAGGGAGTTGGTGCATGTCAGCCTTCCTCGCCGCAGCAGTCGGGACAGTCCATCACATAGCCTTTCGCGAGATTGCTCGGCACGGTCTTCTTGTCCAGGCACAGAAGGCAATTCGGCTCATTGCCACCACCCTCTGCTGGCTTGAGTGCGCCCTCGGTGGCTTTGTCCAGGGCGGCGCGGGCCAATGCAAGCGCATCGTCAAGATAGGCTTCGCACCAGTTGTACCCGCGCTTATTGATCTCGCTGGCCACTGGGTATGCGGCCCCCACAAATGCCCGCAGCGCCTTTAACTCTATCGGTGCGTTCGGCTCTCCAAGCTCACAATCTTCACAGCGAGCCATGATGGGTGCGTTTCCGTCGCTTGCATCCCCGCTGCTGCCAACCATGAACTGGCCCGTATCGCCGCAGTATTTGCATTTCGGAGCGTTTGGCTTGCCACCGTCAAACGCCTCTCCACATTCCGGACAGCCAACGTTATTGGCATAGCTGTGCGCGCATTCATCGCTCGGCTCTGCGCTGGCGGATAGGGCTTTGATCTCGTCCAGCAAACTTGCAGGAAGGTCGAAGTCTTCCCCGTTAACTACGGCGAGCCGGCACCGCTCAAGCAGCGCATCCCGCTCGGCCAGCACGCGATCAAACTGAGCTCGGCGCTGATCGTAGTTGTAGTCAGACTGGGCGCCCATTAGGTCCAGGCGCTTAACTTCTGCGCGCAGCTCTTCGACCTCCTTCTCCAGCCGCTTCGCTTCATCGAACCATGACCGCCTCGACAGCTCGCGGTCGTTGTCGCTTAAGGTTAGAGCGTCTATCTGCTCGTCCCTGGTGTTTAGGTCGGACTGAAGGGCAGCTACGCGCTGCTCCAGGTGTTGGGTTTCTGTGGGCATGGGGATTCCTGTCCGGCCGTCACGACCAGAATCGATGTCAAGTTGAAAAGTTGTAGGAAGCGAAACGACAAGCCCTCGATATACAAACCGGTCTGTCGTGACATCAGAATCAGTGGCACCTCAACTAAAGGTGCAAGACATGAAACGACTGATTGAAGAGATCCTGATTCAAGTACTGGCAGGGGCTCTGTTTGTATTTCTGTCCTGGCTGTGGTCGCTACTGGCAGGCTTGCCTTGGTGGTGAGCTATGCGACTTTTGCGGTTGAAGGATGCCAGTCAGTCCAGCCGACCATAGGCGCCTTGGTCTTGGGGCTGATCACCGGCTTGCCCTCGGCATCTGTCAGCACGGCCTTTGCCCTGATCCGCAGATCTCGGCATGGGCCGGCTTTCCTTGCCAGGTCTATGAACTGCTGCGCGTACTGAGGTGCGTCGAACAGCTGGCTGAGCTGCTTTACCCTCTCGCCGCCGAAGATGGCCGCAGCCTGCTTGTCCACGGCTTCATTCCACTCACCGAGGGTCAGCTCCAGGGGGGGGGCGCCAGGCTTTCCGCTTGATCTGGTGGTCTTGGTGATCTTCCTGGCCTCGGCCAGCGCTACACCGGCTGTCATGCCAAACACTGCGAATGTGCTCATGAGGTTTCTCCGGGCAGCCGATGGCCGTGGCCTGGCTGATGTGATCGATGGGGTAGGGTGGAGTGCTGGCGGGTAGGGTCGGACGGTCAGGCGTCTGCGCGCTTGAGTTGATCTACAAGCTGGGTCGGCAGGCCGCGTAGCGTGAGGGTTCCATCCACCTGGTCAAACTCAACCTTGGAGCCCAGCAGGTGCTGCTCGAAGCTGATGGACAGCCCTTCTGCGCGGCCTGTGAAGCGGTGGAACTGGTTGAGCGTGCGTTTATCCGCAGGAATTTCCGGCGACAGCCCATAGTCCTTGTTGCGGATGTGATCGTAGAACGCCTTGGGGCGATCCTCGTCGATCAGTTCGGACAGCTCCTCAAGGCTGACGGGCTCGCCAAGTTTGGCCTGAGCCATGGAGTAGCTGACCAGGGCCTGGGTCTTCTCCCGGGCCGAGTCCTCCGGCAGGTCCTCGCTTTCCACGAAGTCGCTGAAGGCCTTGAGCAGGGTGCGGGTCTCGCCCGGGCCGTCGATGCCCTCCTGGCAGCCGATGAAGTCGCGGAAGTAGTCGTTCGCCTTGCGGCCGCTCTTGCCCTTGATGAACGAGATGTACTGGCGCGATTTCGGGTTGCCTTTCCATTCGCTCAGGTTGATGCGGGCGGCCAGGTGGATGTGGTCCAGATCCAGGCGCCAAACAGGAGCCAGGGCGAGGCCGGCGGCCACAGTCACCGCTTCAGTTTCCTGCAACAGGGCAATCACCAGGTACTGGGTCAGGCCTTGCTGGTAGTGGCAGAAGAGGGCGTGCCCACCTACGGAGAGGTTCGATTCTTCCATCAGCTTTGTTAGGTGCTCAACTGCGGACTTGCTGAACTCGATGAAGTCTTCCTCGCCGGCCAGGTACTTGGCCAGCCAGCCGCTGAGGGGAAAGGCACCGGACTCAGGATGGAACAGGCCCCAGGCCTTGCCCTGTTTGGCGTTGTAGCTCTCGTTGAGCTGGTGCATCAGGTTGTCGCGAATCTCGCTTTCCGCCAGCTCGATGCCGGCGTAGTGGAGCACTGCGGGGCTGCCGTCCGGCTTCTTGTCGATCTTGTGGATGATGCTGTGGAGTACTGGCATTGCGATTACCTCGGGCATGCGCCGCCCTCCGTGACCGGTGGTGGCAATTTGGTATGGGTTGGGGTATTACGAGTGACCGGCATGGAGCCGGATCAAGGAGAGTCAAAAGTGTCGAACAAATATTGGCAATCAGAGCTGTGGGGCGAGCAACCTTCCGATTTGTATTTGATGCGTACTGGACCACAAGAAATGCTGATTACCGTCAGAATTCGGGAGTTTGGCCCTCATCAACGCAGCATGTTGACCCAGCTGTTTCACCCCGGTGGCGCGAAGCATTCTGAGCATGTGTTTGACTTGTTTGATGAGTCGAACGAGGAAGCTGTGGAGCAGGGGCTTGCACACGGTGCTTGGCTTGCTCAAGGCGCAAAGCCCCGTAGCTAATCTTTCTGGGCTTGCTCCAGTATTTCGTCTTCAGGCTCTGGGGGATCATCCGCAAGCGACTTCATCCCGGCCGCCCGAATGAGTCGCGACACCTTATCGCTAACAACAATAGGTGTCGTGACACAGCGCAGCATCGCGGCCTGAGTCTCAAAGTTTGCGCCGATGAGGTTGATCAGGAGGCGCTGGTGGATGTCCTGCTGATTGTTGATACCGTGGGCCTTCATGACCCTCTTGAGGTCACGCTTGAAAACACCGGCTACCTCAATCGTGAACTTCTCGACGCCAAAGGCGACGTTCCTGGCCGCTTCCTTCTCGCGCTTCCTGCGCTGCTTGATGGCTTCCGCCGTTGGCTGTTGTTCTTCCTCGGCCATGGCCGCTCTCTCCAACTTCATGTGCTGGTAAATCCAGCCAGGTCTGCCGGCGCCGGCCGGCTGTCCTGGAGCTGATTCGTCTCAAGTTGTGCCCTCGATGGGTATGTTGTTCTCGGCGGCGATCATCAGAACGCGCTGGACGCGAACCGACATCTTCGTGCCGATCTGCGTTGCGTTAAGCCCGCTCTCGGCGTGCTTGCGCACCTCGGGAGCCAACCGTGCACGCTCGGCCTTTAGGCGCTCATGATGTGCTGTTGCGCCAAACCCGACCTTTTCCCTGCTGACGCCCTGGGCGACCTGTTGCGCGGTGCCGCCGCGGCTGAAGAACTGGTCGAGCTGGCGATTCAGTTCGTCGACGATCGCGTCTCGCGGATTTGGTTGAGGATGGCCGATCATTTGCCCCAGCCCTCGATGTTGACCTTTGCGCCGTCGGCGCGTGCTTCCAGCACCTGGGCCAGATTGATCGCCGCCCTCCAGCTGAAGCGGAAACCCTTCACGCGACCAGTCTCGATCTCGATTACGTGATAGGCATTAACACCCTTGTTCACGACCTGGTAACGCACCGCCCGTTCTGGGGCCGGCTTATTGATCATCCCGTAGAAAGTGGCGGTGGCTACGCTTGCGCGGATGCGCAGGGCGTTCATGCCGTCAATACGAGCTTGCATGGCTGGGTGCATGGTTAGTTCCTCGGTGGGAATCAGGTAGGGATTAAACGTAGTACTCGATGGATTCGGCTTTGCGCACGATCCGAACTGAAGCCGTTCGGCGCTCCGGGGCTCGGCGGTCGCGGCGCATTGGATCGTCGCCGCCGATCACTGCGTGCATTGCGATCAGGCCGGCAAGAGCGATGCACAGCGGGCTGATGATTTGCCGCCGCATTGCCTCGGCGACCAATGCCGCCCGGCGGGGCACGTCGAGCTTGAACATGGCTGCAGCGATGCGTTTCTCTACGCCGCCTTCACTGATGCCGAAGCGACGAGCAATCTGCTTTGAGGTCATGCCCTGGGCGACATCTAGGACGCACTCCAGCTCACGCGGTGCGAGCCCGCATCCAAGCCGGCCCATCCAGGGGCCGCTAGTGATCGTTTCCATGATCTATCTCGGTTGGGCGCCTTCCAGGGCTTTGCGCAGCTCAAGGACAAGCGCGGTTGGAATTGTGAGGCTGCGACTGTCTTCGTCGATGGCGTCGAGCGATGCAATCAACTTGCACGAGGCTTCATGAACAGCCTCAAGGCGCGGCTTGGGGATTGAAGGGCCTTTCATGGTTCCGGCGGTGACGCGCTTCTTGCCGCTGGCCTTGGCTTTCTCAAGTTCGGCGCCGAGCACCTGGCCGGCACTGTCGCCGTGATCTCGAACGACCTGAGCCGCCGTGGTGGCTGATACGTGCCCAGCGGCAACCAGGTTCTGTACATCGGTGTTTGCATTGCCGACCGTGAGCACTTGCTCTACGTGCTGCCTAGTCTTGCCGACTTTCTTCGCGATCTGCTCAGGCGACCACCCGAAAGCCCGAAGGCGCTTGTAGCCCTCGGCGAGCTCAAGAGGGGAGAGCTTCTCGTTCTCCTGACTTGAGATGATCCGTGCAACTCGATCGGCATCGCTGCCTTCGAACATTCGAACATCGACCCAGTATTCGAGAACTTTCGGATCGTCCTTGCTGGGCAGGCGTGGCAGTCGACCGCTCTGGTCAAGCTTGAGCAGCGCACGACGGCGCCGATGACCATCAACTACCCACACACCGCCATCAGCCCGAGGCCTGATCTCAAGCGGCGGGATAACACCGCCATCGGCGATGAATTCAGCCAAGGCTAAAATGCTGGCCTCCAGCGCCTCGCCTTCGGTGCGAAGGTTGAAGCCGGGCTCTTCGTGAAGATCTTCAAGCCGAACCTTGATTGCATCTGCGCGACGAACCTCGCCGGCCGCTATCATCTGCCTGATTGATTTTGTCATTCGGTTTGCTTCCTGGTTGCTGCGTAGGTTGCGATTACTCGTCAGCACTCTGAGCGACTGCTGATTGCCGATGGGCGCAGCGGAGAGTGCTGACGGGTAAGCGTGAGAAAAAGAAAGCCCCGTTGGACGTTCGGGGCTTTCTCAGATGCCGCTTTAGGGTGTTGCCTCTATGAGTTCCAGTTGTTTTTGGCGGGACAGTCAGCGCCAGAACGCCGGTGCCCCGCTGATCGTTCGCCAGGGCTTGCGGAGGGTGCGCTGTGGACCGGTTGGCAGCGTTGCCTCAATTGGCGGTTCTGGCCGCACATGGCGAAGCGCTGCGCCGATCAGTAAAAGTAGGAGCCTGCAGATCTCCTGCTCGTGTGTGAGCGTCGACGCCCCGAAGACGCCGCCTCTCATTCCGGTGAAATCAGATAACCGCGGTAAGCGTGCGCGTGCCGTCGGCGTGCTGAGTGGTGATGTTCATGCCGATGTGATGTGGAGCGCTTCGCTGGATCGCCACGGCCGCTTTGCTGAATCGATCGTCGAAAGCGCCTTCACCATCTGGCAGGTGAGAGGTGCAGGTCAGGTGGGAGCAGTCTTCGCCGCTCGGCCCCTCGCCGTCGTGGGCGATGTTGAAACTGGCGATCATGGCAATTCCATGCTTATGGCAAATGCTGATGATGTTTTGCATCAGCGGGCTGATCTGATCGTCGTAAATCTCTTCTTTATTCACGGTGCTGCCCTCGGTTGTTTTCCCGCTGCCGCCGAACCGGCGGCAGAAGTGAAAAGGCCCGTCATGCTGCCGAGTCGTTCGTTATCCACTCGCTGATATCCGCAAGTGCTAACTCGGTGCGCTTCTTCGCGGGTAGGTGCAGCTCTACGACTTCCAGACCGCCAAAGCCGCGGCGATTCTCGGATTTCGCGAGGTCGTGACGTCTGGTCACTGCTGCAAGGAAAGTCTTATGCGTGCTGACCACTACGTTGTTTGCAGTGGTATCGATCAAGTAGAGGGTCATGTCGTACTTCCTGGCTTGGTTGATTTCCCGGTTGGCCCTGCTCTCAAGGCCAACTGGTGAAATCTCCCCGGGCTCGCTACTGGCGACCACCCGGGGCTTCGATCTCGTTGTTACTCCAGCCGCGACCCCCTGTCCGCCGGATAACTGCTTCTGGTGCTTTACGCTGCACACCCGGGTCAGTTGCCAACCCTCTGAACCGTTGAGGCCGGTTCATCGCTGCCTTGTTGCCGGCCTTGATGGCCTCTTGAGGCCCTCTGCGGCGCCTCGATATGGGGCTAGTAAACGCCATGTTTATAAACACGTCAACACCATTCGTTTATTTTTGTTTATTTTTGGGGGTGAGCAGAAATGCAGGCACAAAAAAGCCCGCACTAGGCGGGCTTGGGTGTGGCGCTGAAAATTTACCAGAGCACTGATGACCAGAAGACTTTCCCCTTGATTTGGATGTTCTGATCAATCATCTCCTGGGCGGTGTATTCCTCATCCGGGTGTTCGTCCCGGTTGAAGCTCCGCATACGGATACCACCGCCTGGTAGGCGATAGAGGGTTTTTACCCGCAGCTGGCCGTCATGGTCGACCGCGTACATCTTGCCATCCGTGATGGTTGTGCACCCCTGATCTACACCTACAGTGCTCTTATCGGGGAGAACCGGCTCCATGCTGTTGCCGCTGACCGTCACGCAAACAGCATCCTCTGGCTGCACGCCTTGGCGCCGTAGTGTCAGCCTGCCGAATCGCAGCTTCTGCTTATGTGACTGTTCCACGACGGTACGACCACTTCCGGCAGATAGCTCAACTTCCTTGAGGAACGGCACATACACCTCATCATTGTCCAGCGGGGTGTCGTCGTCCCAAGCATCGATTGGCCCGAGCAGAGTTGCGTTTTCCAGGCTGGGAATAATTTGGTCCTGGCGTATTGCTCTCAGCAATTGCGGGCTGGTGTAGAGCAAATCCATTTCCCCGTCTCCTTCCATCAACCACTCAGGGCGAACTGAGAGGGTGGTGCAGACCCTATGCAGGTTTTTCCCGGGTACACCTCGAGACAGCCAGTTGTTCAAGGCCTGCGGGGAGATGGCGAGAGCATCAGCCATCACCTTAGGAGTGATGCCTCGTTTGGTCATGAGCAGGCGAAGCCTGTCACCTGAATTCTCGGTAGTCATAAACATGGAGTTTACGCGGGTTGCCTTGTTTATTAAATAAACGTATCGTTGACTTGTGTTTATTCGCCTAGGGCGGAATGTTTATGCAAATCACCCCTCTTGAGCGCGCTATCCGGGCGGCTGGAACAGGTAGGGCCCTGGCTGATCTGCTGGGTGTTACTCCAATGGCTGTTTCTCACTGGAAGTCGAGAGGCGTACCTGCACGCCAGGCGATTCCAATTGAGAAGGCAACTGGTGTTTCGCGATACGACCTGAGGCCAGACCTTTATCCCACAGAGGATGAGGCTCAGCCAGTGGTGAGCATTATGGACGACGTGGTCTCGCGTCAGTAGTGAGCTCGTCCAGCTGTTTAGGCATCCAGTACCTAAATCGCAGGCATAAAAAAACCGCCTGGCAGGGCGGCTTCTTCATCAGCAACAACTTGTGAGGTCGATTATGCACAGTCAGATGCCTGCGGGCAATGCTTGCAGTGTCGCGACACCTTTTCACGATTCCATAAACGTGTCGCCGAAGGGTATGCCCCGCCGTGCGGTACTTCTTCAGGAGGCCGCGTAATGGCTGGCGACTGGATCAAATTTGAACTCACCACCCTAGACAAGCCCGAGGTTTGCCAGATTGCTGATCTAGCCGACGTAGACCCCGATGCCGTTATTGGAAAGCTGATGCGGGTCTGGGGTTGGTTCGATCAGCAGACGCAGGACGGTAACGCTCCGAGCGTTAGCAAGAAGTTACTCGACCGTCTCGTTGGCGTTGCCGGGTTCTGCGATCACATGAAATCCGTCAATTGGATGATTGAGGAGGATGGCGTTATCAGTCTTCCTCATTTCGAGCGCCATAACGGGAAGACAGCTAAAAATAGGCTTCTTACGGCGAAGAGGGCGGCGAACCACAAGGCCCGAAACGCAAAAAGTAACGCTCACAGCGTTAGCGATGCGTTACCTAAAGAAGATGTAGAGAAGAATGAAGAGCCTCTCTCTGCGCGCGGGCCAGTCGACCCTCGCATGCCCAGCGAGATGACCCTGGACTGGTTTCCCGATGAAACCCTGCTGAAGACCTATGCGTACCACCAGGGGCTAAGTCTGGACTTGTTCACCGACAGCGTGATAAGCGCATTCACTGGCCACTACGAGCCGAAGGGGCAGGTGAACACCCAGGCTGAGTGGGTAAGCATGCTGGTCAAGTGGGTGAAGAACGATAAGGCCCGGACCGCGGCAAACAATGTGACCCCCATTTTGCAGAAGGCCGCTAAGGCCGCAGATTTCGATGATGACGACATCGGCTGGCAGAACGGGGTGCAGTCATGATGAAGCAAGTTTCGGTTGTCACGCAGGGGCTCTGGGCTAACCCGAAGGCTGGGGAGTTCATCGGTGCTGACGAGCGTCAAGCGCCAGTGGACGAAGGCCGGCGTCAGATGGCTCAGGCCATCAACGGCTTGTTCAAAGAGCTTCGCTTGATCCGCTCGGCGTGGCGCCAGGCCTGGCCCGACAAGGAGACCTACCAGGCCGCCAAGGTTCAGTGGATGCAAGCATTCCTCGATGAGGGGATCTGCAGCCAGGGCCAGATCGAGTTCGGAATGATCAGGGCTAGGAAACAGGTATCGGACTTTATCCCGAGCCCCGGGCAGTTCATCGAGTGGTGCAAGCCAACGCCGGAAATGTTGGGTCTTCCACCTCTGGCTACAGCTCATCGAGAGGCGTGCCGCAACGCTCATCCGGGGATGGCTGGCCAGGGCAACTGGTCGCATGACGCTGTTTGGCATGCGGCGAAAGAGTGCGGCTTTGAAAACCTCAACCAGCTGGATTCGGCCCTGAGTCTGAAGCTGTTCGAGCGCAACTACACGATTGCCATCCGCCGGCTCCTTGATGGTCTACCGCTCCAGAAAATGCCGCAGGCGCTTCCTTCCAGGGCTTCAGGGCGTATCACTCCAGAGGTCGGTCGTAAGGCCTTGGAGCAACTGCGCGCGAGCCGCTTAGGAGGCCATGCCAATGCCTGACCGTCGCCTCGCGATCCCAGACCCGCAGCAGTACCGGTTCGCGGTGTACTGCTGCTCCTTCAAACTCGACCTCGGCGATCTTCCTGACCATGCCATGGCGCTGTTTCCTGATCGCGGAATGGCCGCTCGGTATGGCGCCTGGATGTGGCCGACGACTTTTCAGGTGGTCGACCTGCAGGCCGACAAGGAGGCCGATCGATGAGCACTCAAATCAAGACGCTGACGGTGAAGCTGTCGGACGCTGAAATCCAACGCAAGGCGGGGCTTGGGCATGTGCGCGATCTGCGCGATGCCAGCCACCCTGCATTGCACTTTCGCTATTGGAAGAACCGGGCCCGGGGCAGTTGGTACTTGCTCAGCAAGCGCGGCTGGCACCGAATCGGCTCATTCCCTGAGCTCGGCACGAAGCAGGTAGTTGCGGCGCTTCCAGACATTCGCCTGCGGGTCGGCGCCGATGCTGGGGCAGGGATCTCCCAGTGGGCCACCACAGGCGAGCTGCTTACCTGGTACGCCGAGCGGATGGCCCGTGATCGCAACCTTTCCAGCAAGCGCAAGAACACCGCCGCCTCGGTGATGAAATGCCACCTGATCCCGCGCCTGGGGGATCTCCCCCTGATCAGCGTCACCAAGGCTCAGCTGGATGACCGGCTCATGTGGCCGATGCAGGAGAGCATCTCCATCGACTACGTGCGGCTGGCGTTCCAGCTGCTGGCCCTGGCCTTCCGGCAGGCCCTCAAGCTTGGCCTCATCCAGGCTAACCCGATGGCTGGGATCAAGTTCAGCGACTTCTCCAAGGCTAAGGTCGCCGTCAAGCCTTCTCGGTTGCGGGTGAGTACCGACCTGCCGTACCTGCTGGAGCTGTTCGAGTCGCACCTGCGGTCCGAACCTGCCGATGGCCTGCTGGCCCTGATGATGCTCTGTCACGGCACCCGGATTGGCGAGACGAGGCAGGCTCGCTGGTCGCACATCGCGCTGGCTGAGCGTGAGTGGTTCATTCCGGCCGAGCACACCAAGACAGGCGTCGAGCATCACCTACCACTGACCGAGCAGGTGTGCGCGATCCTGGTCCGCTACCGCGAAGAGCAGCGCGCCGGCGGCTATGAAGGCCAGTACCTGTTCCCGGCACGCAATGGCAAGCCCTGGAGCGAGGGCCAGGCCTGCGCCGTGTTCTCGCGCCTGGGGCAGGGGGAGTGGACCAGTCACGATCTGCGCAAGGTGGCCCGTACTGGTTGGGCAGACCTGGGTATCGATCACCTGGTGGGCGAGCTGCTGATCAACCACGCGATGGGCCACAACGTGAAGGTTTACATCCAGTCCGACGTGATGGCGCGCAAACGTGATGCCCTGGAGCAGTGGCACGCCCATCTAGATCAGAAGGGGTTTGCCCTGATCCACGGCTTGACCGGTGTTAGATCTGGAAACTCCGGTAAATCGCTGGAAGCCGCGCAGGACAAGGGCCGCAAGGCCATTCAAGAAACAACCATAGGCGAGGTTTAAAAATGATGATTTTGCTTGAAAGGCACACCGGCCTCGCCGTAAATCCCGCCGATGTCAGCTCGGTAGTGATCCGCAGTTCGAACGGCTGGCAGGTGCTCGACGTGAAGATGTCGACGGGTGAGCGGCACCAGGTGCGGCACACCGTCCACTGTTTCGACGGTGACGACATCTATGCCGTGCACAAGCAGCTGCTGGAGGCCAAATGAAGAAGACACACGGCCCAGCATTCCGCGCCGCCCTGCTGGACCTGGCCAAGTGCCCGGCATGCCGTGGTCGAGCGGTGATCAAGGGCGTCTTCCATGAGCTGGCCTGCGTGCAGTGCAACGCCTCGGGCTGGGTCACTGCTGATACCGGTGAGGTCCTGCCGCTGGAGGTGCTGGTGACGCAGCTGAGCATCCGGCTCCAGGCCGCCGAGCATCAAATCGCACAGTTCAACAGCACCAGCCCAGCTGGGGTTGAAGCGCAATACAACGAGAACAACCGCCGCGGCGCCGGCGGCACCAACTACACAGGGGATTAAGTCATGATGATTCGCAAGCCGTTGCACCGTCCTCTGGGCGATACAGAACACATGCTGGAGCAATGGGGCTGGTGGCGTATGGATGGAATGGGTATCCCCAGTTACGCCTCGCCAATGCTGGCAGTGATGCGAGACGCAATGCCTGTAGCTTCCAAGTCCTACACCATCACCGACGAACTGGCAGGCGCTGTAGACGCAGCCCTGGCCCGGCTCTGCAAGCGGGATCAGCAGATGGGCGACATGATCTGGCTCTACTATGGGGCCAAGTGGCCAGCAATTCGGGTTGGCCGTCATTACCAGGTGAGCGAGATGAAAGCGCGGGAGCTGATCAAGGCCGGCGTGGCCTGGATTGACTGCGTCCTTGAGTCCATTCGAGAGGCAGCTTAAAAAAGGGTTGTCCATATGGAATAGCTCTGTTTTTATAGCACGGTGTTCAGCTGTTACAGCGCGACACCACACATGAAGCCCGGCCATTGCGCTGGGCTTTTTCGTTTATGCAGATGACGCGCCCAGGCAGCTGGGCTAAGTCGGTAGTGGCGTGGATCAAAGCCGTGCGCTCCCTGATCGACTACGCGATGAGAGTCTGGGGTACGTGACCCAGCGAGCCAGACCACGAAGCCGGGTATGCACCGGTCCTCTGCACCCATTCGAGCCTCGGCAATTGCCGGGGCTTTTTCATTCGCGCTCCCAGAAAGGGAGGAATCGAGATGCCGAACATGCCCGAAAAGGATCCTGGTCTGTGGGCCGCAATGATTGCCTGGCTGGTCATGCATCAGCCGCAGCTCTACGCCGCTGGCCTATCGGTCGGTATCGCTGTCCTGCGGGTGATGTACGGCGGCGGCACACGGCGCCAGATGTACCTGGAGGGCGCGCTTTGCGGCTTGGTCACTCTGTCATTGGTGCCGCTCCTTGAGTGGATGGGCTTGCCTCAGAGCATGGCCACGTTCGCCGGCGGCGCTGTTGGCTTCCTTGGCGTCGAGAAGGTGCGCGGCTACTACGATCGCGCAGCAGCCAAGCGGGTTGAGAGCTGATGGCTTGCAGTGGATGCGCCGCCCGGCGCGAATGGATCAATAAATGGACGAGGGTTGGATATGAGCGAGCCAAGGAATTCCTCGGAGGTAGCCCTGTGCCGGCTGACCCCAGAGCAGATGGTGATCATCCTGGGGAAGGAGCAGCAACTCCTGGAGATCTTCAAGCAACAACTGGCAGAGCAGGCCAAGACCAACGAACTACTGGCTCTGCTGATTCAGGCGCTGGCAGAAGACCAAGGACTTGATCCTGACCTGCCTGCAGCGTCGTACCTGAACGGTGCCCCGTGCCTCTGAGGCCGCAGCGCCCATGCAGAGCTCAAGGCTGCCGCTCTCTGCATCGAAACGCCAATGGCTTCTGTGATGGGCACGCCGAACTGGCCGCTGAGCTTTCCAGGGCCTGGGCCACTCGCAATGGGTCAGGTCGAGGCGGACGCCCATGGCGTCGACTGCGCGACCGCATCCTCAAGCGTGACCAGTACCTATGCCGGTGCGACGACTGCACCAGGCTCGGCAGGATTCGAGAGGCTGACGAGGTTGACCACATCGTGGCCCTGGCCCATGGCGGAACTGATGATGACAGCAACCTTCGGGCGATCAATCACGATTGCCACAAGGAAAAGACGCAACGAGAGTCGAAATTGGTCAAAAAATGATCAAGATCAGTTCAATTGAGAATGGTTCTCGTTTGAGAGGAGGGGGTGGGTCAAAAGTTCAGGGCCTTTCGCTCGGACACCGCGCCCCCAATCGTTTTTTTACACCCGCGAAATATAAAGTTTAGTGGAGGCGCCGATGCCAGGGGTTGCCGGGCGCTCCGGCCGTCGCCCAAAACCCACGGCCCAGAAGGTGCTGGCCGGTAATCCCGGCAAGCGAAAGTTGAACGCGGATGAGCCAGACTTCGCTCTGGTGACGAATGTTGATCCGCCGGAATGGCTGTGCGAGCACGCCACTCGTGCGTGGGAAATGCTGGTTCCTGAACTGCTCCGCGCCAAGGTTCTCGCGCTCACCGACCTGCACAACGTCGAGGCTTTCTGCACGGCCTACGGAAACTGGCGGCTAGCCCAGGACTCGGTCCGTTCTCATGGCATCGTCGTCACGGGCGCTCAAGGTGGGCCGGTGAAAAACCCGGCGCTTACAGCGGCCAATGAAGCGATGCGTCAGATGGTCACCTTCGGGTCAATGCTGGGGCTCGATCCCGCGAGCCGCACCCGCATCATCGGCGGCAACAAACAGAAAACAACGAACCCATTCGCAGGCTTGCTCGAGTGACAAATGGCCAGGACCAAGTACACCAACGTCGACAAGGCGATGGCGTGGGCAAGGTACGTCCTGAAAGGCAAGTTCCCGGCCTGCCGCTACATCCATCAGGGCATAGAACGGCACTTTGACGACGTAGCGGCCAGCCGCTCCAAGAGCTACCCCTACAAGTTCGATCCGGCCAAGGCCGAGAAGAAGTTGCGGCTGATGCAGCTGCTGCCGCACACGAAAGGCGAATGGGCGTTCAAGCGGCAACTGATCACCCTGGAGCCGTGGCAGCTCTTCGGCCTGGCCTGCACTTTCGGCTGGGTCAGGAAGAAGGGTGGATACCGGCGCTTCCGCGAAAGCTACTGGGAGGTGCCGCGCAAGAACGGCAAGTCGGTGATCGCTGCCGGTGTGGGCATCAGCATGTTCACCGCCGACAATGAGTTCGGCGCCGAGGTCTATTCCGGTGCGACCACCGAGAAGCAGGCGTGGGAGGTGTTCCGGCCTGCAAGACTGATGGTCAGCCGGTCGCCCATGCTGATAGAGGCGGCAGGCATCGAGGTTAACGCCTCGAACTTGAACATCCCGTCGAACGGCAGCCGTTTCGAGCCGTTGATTGGCAACCCGGGTGATGGTGCGTCGCCATCCTGCGCGATCATCGACGAATACCACGAGCACGACAGCGCGGCCCAGTACGACACGATGCTCACCGGCATGGGGGCGCGCCGGCAACCGTTGATGTTCATCATCACCACCGCCGGCGCGAACATTGAAGGCCCGTGCTACGACAAGCGGCGCCAGGTGATCGAAATGCTCAACGGCACTGTGCCGGACGATGAGCTGTTCGGGTACATCTGGACGCTCGACGATGGCGACGACTGGACCGACCCGAAGAACTTAGCCAAGGCCAACCCCTGTATGGGCGTGTCGGTGTTTCAGGAGTACCTGGAGAGCCAGCTGGCAAGGGCGATCCGCTCAGCTCGCTTCACCAATACGTTCAAGACCAAGCACTTGAACCTGTGGGTGAGCGCCAAGTCTGGCTTCTTCAACATGGAGAGCTGGAAGGCCTGCGAGGACAAGACACTCACTCTTGAGCAGTTCGAGGGGCAAGAGTGGATGGCAGGCTTCGACCTGGCGCGAAAGCTCGACATGAACTCCAGGGCCAGGCTGTTCTGGCGCGAGATCGAAGGGAAGGTGCATTACTACAGTGTGGCTCCGGCGTTCTGGGTTCCCGAGGACACCGCTAACGACGTGGATAACAAGCGCATGGCTGAGCGCTTTCAGGCCTGGGTCAACACCGGCCACCTGACTGCCACACCGGGCGCCGAGGTGGATTACCGAGAAATCTTAGAAGACACCAAGGAAGCCAACAAGCTGGCGCCGATCAGGGAGTGCCCGATCGACCCACACGGCGCCACGGGCCTGAGCCATGACTTGGACGACGAGGGTTTCAACCCGATCACCATCACCCAGAACTACACCAACATGTCCGACGGCATGAAGGAGCTGGAGGCGGCGATCGAGGCCGGGCGATTCCACCATGACGGCAACCCGATCATGACCTGGTGTATAGGCAACGTGATCGGAAAAAACCTGCCGGGTAATGACGACGTTGTTCGTCCGATAAAGCAGGGTGATGACAACAAGATCGACGGCGCGGTAGCGCTGATCATGACGATAGGCCGGGTCCTCGCCAATGCGGACACTCAGGGCTCTGTCGACGACTTCCTTTCCAGACCAATGAGCATGTGATGGCAGACACCGACTACAGCATTGACCTGCGCACCCGCAGCCCATTTTGGGCGCGCATGGCGAGCTTCTTCGTCGGCGGCCGACTGGTGTCGCCGGAAAAGGGTTCCCAGAACGGGCCCGTCTCTGCATCAGGGGTGGTAGGCGATTCAGTCGTGACCGACGAACGCTCGTTGCAGATATCGACAGTTTTCGCATGCGTGCGACTGATTTCCACGGTGACCGCCGGCTTGCCCCTTGATGTATTCGAGACCAGGGGCGACGCCCGAATGAAGGTCGGTATGGACAATCCGCTGGCCCGTTTGCTGCGTTACAGCCCAAACCAGTACATGACTGCCGTCGAGTTTCGCGAAGCGATGACTATGCAGCTCTGCTATTACGGCAATGCCTATGCACTGATTGAGCGCAATAGTGTCGGCGATGTGATCAGCCTGATGCCACTGATGTCGGTGAACATGGATGTTCGCCTTGAGAACAAGCGCGTTGTCTATCGCTACAAGCGTGACAGCGAGTACGCGGACTTCAAACCCTCAGAAATCTTCCATCTCAAGGGCTTCGGCTTCAACGGACTGGTTGGTTTGTCGCCGATCGCGTTCGCGGCCAAGACGGCGGGAGTGGCGGTGGCGATGGAGGACCAGCAACGTGATTTCTACGCCAACGGCGCCAAATCCCCACAGTTGCTCATGACTGGCGAAGGCAAAGTTCTAAACAAGGAGCAGCGGGCCCAAGTTGAGGAGAACTTCAAGGAAATCTCCGGCGGCCCCGTCAAGAAGCGGCTGTGGATCCTGGAGGGCGGTTTCACCACGCAGGCCATCGGTGTAAGCCCTCAGGATGCTGAGACGATGGCCGCCAGGAAGTTTCAAGTCAGCGAGCTTGCGCGTTTCTTCGGCGTTCCGCCGCACCTGGTGGGAGACGTTGAGAAATCGACCAGTTGGGGCTCGGGGATTGAGCAGCAGAACCTTGGGTTCCTGCAGTACACACTTTCCCCTTACCTCAACAGATGGGAATACGCGATCGAGCGCTGGCTGCTAAAACCAGGTGACGTGGGCCGACTCCATGCGGAGCACAACCTCGAAGGCCTGCTGCGTGGCGACTCTACTTCCCGAGCCAACTACCTGAAAACCATGGTGGATGCAGGGCTTCTGGTAGTCAACGAGGGCCGTCGACTCGATAACAGGCCGCCAGTTCCTGGTGGAGATGTAGCAACGCGGCAGTCGCAGAACGTACCCCTTACCCAACTTGGACTAACGAACCCCGCACCTCGCGGGGTTTGATCTTTCTGGAGGCAGCAAATGCCAAGCGTTTGCAAAACCCTGGCCTTCGATCAGGCCGCAATCAAGTTCGCCAACGGCGGCGCTCAGGGCGTCTTCGAGGGCTATGCCAGTGTGTTCGGCGTGGTCGACGGCGATGGAGACATCATCGAGCCAGGCGCTTTTGCGCACGCGCTCAAGACTCAGTCACGCGCTGTGGCCATGTTCTTCAACCATAGGCGCAATGAGATCCCGGTGGGCAAGTGGCTCGACCTCGCCGAAGACAGCAAGGGCCTGCATGTTCGTGGCGAACTCACCCCAGGCAATCCTCAGTCCGAGGCTCTGAAGGCGGCCATGATGCACGGGACCGTGGGCGGCATGTCCGTTGGGTTCAGCGCGTCCAAGCAGGATGTCACTTCGATCGCCACGGGCTACTCATTTCGGAATGTGGCACACCTGACTGAAATCAGCGTGTGCACCTTCCCGGCCAACGAATCGGCCACTGTCTCCACGCTCAAGAGCATGGAAGCCATCGAAAGTATCCGCGACGCAGAAGGCTGGTTGAGAGAGTCAGCCGGCCTTTCCAAGTCCGAAGCGCAGGCGTTCATCGCCCGCATCAAGTCCGCAGTTCGGAGCGAGTCCGAAGGCGGCGACGACATCGCCGCGCTCATTGAGCGCATCAACACCTTCCCGAAACTCTGAACCGAGGATCTACCCATGTCCGAACTGGCCCAAGTCCAGAAGGCGATCGAGACCGCACAGACTCGCATGACCGAGCTGTTCGACGCTCAGAAAAAAGAAATCGAAGCGACCGGCGCTGTCAGCAAGCAGTTGCAGACCGATCTCACCACTGTCCAAGAAGAACTCAAGTCTGCGGGTACTCGATTGTTTGACATCGAGTCGAAGCTCGCTGGTGGCAATCTGGACAACCCCGAGAACAAGAAGTCGTTCGCAGCCCAGGCCGCCGAGGACCTGAAAAAAGGCTGGAACGGCTCGAACACCGGAAAAGTAGATGTGAAGAGCTTCAGCAAGGCGCTGGGCTCTGGCGCAGTATCGGCTGGTGCATTAGTGCAGCCGCAACAGCTCCCAGGAATTCTGATGCCGGGCCTGCGTCGCCTGACTATCCGTGATCTGCTCGCCCAGGGCCGCACCTCCTCGAACGCGATCGAGTACGTTCGCGAGAACGTCTTCACGAACAGCGCTGCGCCAGTGGCTGAAGGTGCTTTGAAGCCTGAGTCGCAGCTCACCTTCACCAAAGAAACCGCGAACGTGAAGACCATCGCTCACTGGATCCAGGCGTCTCGCCAGATCATGGACGATGCTCCGATGCTCGAGTCCTATGTGAACGGCCGACTCCTGTTCGGCCTGGACCTGGTAGAGGAGGGGCAGTTGCTCAATGGCGATGGTACTGGCGACAACCTGGTCGGCCTGAACAAGGTTGCTTCGGCCTACGACACCGGTCTCGACGCCACTGGCGATACCAAGGCCGACCGCATTGCGCACGCGATTTTCCAGGTCACCGAGTCGGAGTTCGAGGCGTCGGGCATCATCCTGAACCCGCGTGACTGGCACGCTATTTCTCTGCTGAAGGATGAGCAGGGCCGTTACATCTTCGGAGGCCCCGCAGCCTTCGCGGCGCGCGTCATGTGGGGCCTCCCGGTCGTGGCCACCAAGGCCCAGGCGCAAGGAACCTTCACTGTCGGCGGTTTCGACTTGGCATCACAGGTCTGGGATCGCATGGACGCGACCATCGAGGTCAGTAACCAGGATCGCGATAACTTCGTGAAGAACATGCTGACCATCCTGTGCGAAGAACGCCTGACCGTGACGCACTACCGTCCGACCGCCATCATCAAGGGCGCCTTCGCGGCGCCGGCCCCGTAATCACTGGAGACGGAGCGGGAAACTGCTCCGGTTGATTCGATGATCAAGATTCGCGCATTGCGTCAGTTTTCCCACTATCACGCCGGAACCTTCGATCAGAACGAAGAGCGTCGTGTCGATCCAGCAATTGCCGAGGCCCTAGTCGGGATGGAGCTTGCGGAGTACGTCGATAGCCCGCAGCCTGATGATCAGCAGGATCAGCAGGATCAGCAGGATC
>NZ_VYKE01000518.1:0-526 GCF_032424515.1 Pseudomonas sp. JV245A | reverse complement strand
GGCCATACAGGGTGGTGTTGTACTGGTCGTGGGAGCGCATGGTCTGCAGGATCAGGTCGGGCTTGACCTTGAGCTTGCGCACCCCGGCGCTGACCAGGTGTTCCGGCAGCTCGCTGGGGATGAACCGCGCCTTGCCGGTGGCGGTGTTCCAGCGCCGTTGGCTGGCGTCGTTGCCCAGGTGGAAGCCGCCGGGGTTGAGCAGCTTGAGGTTGAAGTCGGCAAAACCGGGGATGGTGTCGGCGATCAGGTCGCGGATGCGCCCGTAGTCTTCGATCGCCCACAGCCAGTCGATGGGGTGCTGGCCCAGGGTGGCGTTGGCGATGCCGGCGATGATCGCCGGTTCCGAGCGCAGGTGCGGCGACTTGGGTTTGAGCTGGCCGTGGGAGATATGCACCATGCTGAAGGTGTCTTCCACGGTGATGCCTTGCGGGCCGTTGGCCTGGATGTCGATATCGGTGCGGCCCAGGCACGGCAGGATCAGCGCCTCGCGCCCGGTCACCAGGTGGCTGCGGTTGAGCTTGGTGGC
>NZ_VYKE01000517.1:0-539 GCF_032424515.1 Pseudomonas sp. JV245A | reverse complement strand
GGCCCACCAGCGCCAGGGCGGCCATGGCCCAGGGAAAAGACGCCGCGCCATAGCGTTGCAAGAGCAGGCCGCCGACCATACCCCCGCAGGCAATGCCCAGGTTGAAGATGGTCACCAGCATCGATTGCGCGACATCCGCCCCCTCCCCGGCCACATCCGCCACGGCGGTCTGGAGCAAGGTCGGGGCGCCACCGAAGGTCAGGCCCCAGGCGCCAATGCCGAGCCAGGCCAGCCAGGGCTGGCTGGCAGCGATCCCCAGCAGCAGGCACGCCAGGGCGAAACCGGCGAGGCTGCACAGGGTCAGCCCGCGCAGCCAGCGGTCGACCCCGAGCCCGGTGAACCAGATCCCCACCAGGGAGGCCAGGCCGAACACCAGCAGCGCCCGGTCGAGAGAGGCCGCCAGGCCCAGGGACGCGAGGAACGGCGCGATATAGGTGTAGAGAATGTTGTGGGCCAGGATCCACACGAAGATCACCAGCAGCGCCTGGGGCAGGCCCCGGGTGAGAAAGATCCGCGCGATCGGCTGGCGCTGGTGGGCC
>NZ_VYKE01000516.1:0-539 GCF_032424515.1 Pseudomonas sp. JV245A | reverse complement strand
GAACGCGCCTTGTACTCGATGCCGGGGAGCATCCTGGCGGTGAAGGCGTCTGGCGCGGCCTGACACCCACGCCCGTTTCAGTCCGGATCGGCGCGCTTGCTGCCAGGCAGGTACGGCAGCAAGCGCTCGGTTTCCTTGCGCACCACCCCATAGCACTCGCAGCTGTGCTGCTCCAGCCGCGGCCGGTCAAGCACATTGATCCGGCCGCGGCTGTATTCGATGATGCCCTGGCGCTGCAGTTTGCCCGCGGCTTCGGTCACGCCTTCGCGACGCACCCCGAGCATGTTGGCGATCAGTTCCTGGGTCATCACCAGCTGGTTGCCCGGCAGCCGGTCCAAAGACAGCAGCAGCCAGCGGCACAGTTGCTGGTCGATGGAGTGGTGGCGGTTGCACACCGCGGTCTGGGCCATCTGGGTGATCAGCGACTGGGTGTAGCGCAGCATCAGCAGGAGCATTTCGCCGTGGCGGTTGAACTCGTCCTTGAGGCGCTGGCCGGGCAGGCGCAAGGCGTGCCCGGCGCTCTGCACGATGGCCCGGCT
>NZ_VYKE01000515.1:0-540 GCF_032424515.1 Pseudomonas sp. JV245A | reverse complement strand
GCGTTGCTGCTGGGGCTCAACCTGCTGGTGCTGGCCCACGCCGCCCTGGCCCTGAGCCCTCGCCAGGGCTGGCGCCTGAAAGCCTTCGATGCACTGGAGAAACGGGCCGGCTGGCTGCTGACGGCCGCAGGCTTCGCCGCGGCGGTGATGATGCTGGAGCTGGTGTTCGACCCGCGCTACCGCAGCTTCCCCAGCGCGGCCCTGCTACTGCCGGCACTGGTCTACCTGTGCCGCCCGGTGCGAGTGCCGCGCCGGGAGATTGCCCTGCTGACCTTTATCGTCGGTGCCGGCATTGCCCCGCAGTTGTATCAGGAAGGTCTGGCCAACCAGCAGGCCTGGGGCTGGGCCCTGGTCAGCCTGCTGATGGTAGCGGCGCTTTGGCGCAACCTGCGGGCCCGCAGGGCCTGAGGCCATAGGCCATGGCCGCTGCTGCGGCTATGGCTTGCTGGCGCGCACCAGGCGCAAGCCGGCAATCACCACGGCAAATACCGCCAGGGTGGTGTTGTACAGGGCCAGGGCCGGGATGCCGATCAGCAACGC
>NZ_VYKE01000514.1:0-541 GCF_032424515.1 Pseudomonas sp. JV245A | reverse complement strand
TGGCGCCCCTGGCCGGGACCTTGTGGCACATGCTCAGGGACCCGGGCATCTGGCGCTCGGCGCTGCTGGTGGCGCTGTTCAATGTGGCCTTGCTCAGCTACTACAGCCTCGGGCCGTTCCTGTTTCGCGACCTGGGGTGGGGCGAGCAGGGCTTTGGTTACAGCGGTGCGGGCCTGGCCCTGGCTTCGGGGCTGGGGGCCTGGCTCAATCGTCGGCTGCTGGGGCGGGGCTGGTCCGGTGACACCCTGCTGCGGCTGGCGGCCCTGGCGGTGACTCTGGGTGGCCTCGGGGTGACGGCGCTTGGGCACAGCCTGTGGTTGCTGCTGCCCATGCTCGGCGTGGTGCTGGGCTTCGGCCTGGCCATCCCCAATATCCTCGGCTCGGCGCTGGCGGCCTACAGCGACCGGCTGGGCAGCGCCGGGGCCGGGTTCGGCCTGTTCTACTACCTGCTGATTGGCGTCGGGTTGCTGCTGGTGGGCTGGGGCCAGGCCCTGGGGCCGACCCTGGGCCTGTGCGGGGTTGCGGCGCTGTTGTTGTGCCT
>NZ_VYKE01000513.1:0-541 GCF_032424515.1 Pseudomonas sp. JV245A | reverse complement strand
CGCACCAGCTCAACCTGATGCCCACGGGCACGCAGGCCCTCGCAGAGGCGGCCAAGGGTATTGGCCACGCCATTGATTTCCGGTGGGAAGGTTTCAGTGATGAGGGTGATATGCAGAGCTGTCGTCATGGCCTCAGTGTCGGCTGAGGCCATGTCGCCATTGTGACCTTGCGATGATGGATTTATGACGCCCCGGCCTTATTTGGCCGGCAGGTTCTCCACCCCGCGTTCACGCACCCAGAACAGCGTGGCACCGGCCACGGCGGCCGGCATCATCAGGATATTGACCAGCGGGATCAGCAGCGCCAGGTAGACGATGCCGCCAAAGCCCAGGCTCTGCCAGCGCTTCTGGCGCAGCCAGGCGAGCATGTCCTGCCAGCTCATCTTGTGGTTGTCCGCCGGGTAGTCGATGTACTGGATAGCCATCATCCAGATACCGAACAGCAGCCACAGCGGCGCGGCAATCAGGTTGACCACCGGAATCAGCGAGAGGATGAACAGGCCGATGGCCCGGGGCAGGAAGTAGCCGAGCTTGCGCATTT
>NZ_VYKE01000512.1:0-543 GCF_032424515.1 Pseudomonas sp. JV245A | reverse complement strand
ATCCTCGACCAGTGGAACCGGCTGCAGCAGGCATTCCCTTCCCGGGCCTGCGTCCATCAGCTCATCGAGGCTCAGGCCGCCAGGGCGCCCCAGGCCATTGCCCTGACCTTCGCCGGGCAGAGCCTGGACTACCAGCAGCTCAACGAGCGGGCCAACCGTCTGGCGCACAAGCTCATCGAGCAGGGCGTGGGGCCCAATGTACTGGTGGGGCTGGCGGTGGAGCGCAGCCTGGAGATGGTCATCGGCCTGCTGGCAATTCTCAAGGCCGGCGGTGCCTATGTGCCGCTGGACCCGGCCTATCCCCAGGACCGCCTGCAGCACATGATGCAGGACAGCGCCATCGCGTTGCTGCTGACCCAGGAGCATCTGCTGCAGGGCTTGCCGGCGTTTGCCGGCAGTACCTGGTTGCTGGAGCAGCCCCTGGACGGCTACCGGGTCGACAACCCCGAGGTCGGGGTGACGCCCGAAAACCTGGCCTACGTGATCTACACCTCCGGTTCCACCGGCAAGCCCAAGGGCACCTTGCAGCCACACCACAACGTC
>NZ_VYKE01000511.1:0-545 GCF_032424515.1 Pseudomonas sp. JV245A | reverse complement strand
TTTCGCTGGCCAGCCAGCTCTTGCGATCCGGGGGGAAATTCTTTCATTGGCCAGGAGGCCGCATGTTTACCCGAACCTTGCTGTGCCTGGCGCTGGCCAGCCCCTGGGCCTTGGCCGACAGCTCCGCCCAAGCCCTGCACCAGCGCCTGATCGTGCTCGACAGCCACCTCGATACCCCCATGCAACTGGCCCGCCCCGGTTGGGACATCACCCAGCGCCATCGCTACCAGGACGACCTGTCCCAGGTCGATCTGCCACGGATGAAAGAGGGCGGCCTGGACGGCGGTTTCTGGGCCATTTTCACCCCCCAGGGGCCGCTCACCGCCGAAGGCCGGACCCTGGCCAGCGAACATGGGCTGGCGGTGCTGGCGCGGATCCGCGACCTGCTGGGCGCCCACCCCGATGATTTCGCCCTGGCCCTGACGGCTGGCGATGTACCGGCCATCGTCGCCCGTGGCCAGCGTGTGGTTTTCATCAGCATGGAAAACGCCCAGCCCCTGGCCGCCGATCCGGCACGCTTGCACACCTATTACCGCCAGGGCCTG
>NZ_VYKE01000510.1:0-553 GCF_032424515.1 Pseudomonas sp. JV245A | reverse complement strand
ACCAGGGCGATCAATGCACCGAGTTGCAGCTTCTGCGCCGGTTGTGACATCCCTACCTCTGCTTCAGTGAGTCGATCTGGCGATTAAAGCTACACGCTATTAAATAACTTCTACAAATTTGCGTCTAACAGTAACAGTCAATTATTTATCCTTTAAGCAACGGGCGTCTGTACACCCCGTAGAAAGCCCTGAATAACCGACTGTTTTGTTATGTATATGCACTAAGTGCCATCACTACCAAGTGATTAATCAATGCCGCTGAAAGATTTGCACATTCCCCAAAAGGGTCTAGTTTCAAACGTCGTCGGCAATGAGAACCGCTACTGATAAGGAGATCTAAACCTGTCTGGAATGGCCCTCTCCGGGCAGCATTCTACCCCCCGCAACAAATCTTAAGTCATTCATTCACAACGGAATGCAGTAATGAACTGATCTGAGTCAGCTGTTCGGATTGCAAGCAGATTTACTCTGACGTCTCTCTTCTCCTGCATTGGAGTCATGCAATGTCTGAATCCCCCGGTAAACTAAGACTGGGCGCCTTAGTCGCCCTGGT
>NZ_VYKE01000509.1:0-555 GCF_032424515.1 Pseudomonas sp. JV245A | reverse complement strand
AAGCTGCCGGAGCAGGCCCTGCACGGCCAGTTGCGCGGCGCCGAGCGCTACACCCGTTTCTGTTTCGATGCCCGGCGCGGCCTGGGGCGGATCTTCGCCGACCAGTTGGCCATGTGCGCCGCGCGCTTCGACGAATGCGCCCCGGCGGCGCGGCATATGCTGCTGGAACAGGCCCTGGCGACCCTGCTGCTGACCCTGCGCCAGGACGAACGGGTGCTCAGCAGTGAAAGCTCCAGCCTCGCCGCCCTGCACCTGCAACGCATCGAAAGCTACGTGGAGCAGCACCTGGGCTCGGCGGAGCTCAACCCCAGGCAGATCGCCAGCGCCTGTGGCATTTCCCTGCGCTACCTGCACAAGCTCTTTGCCGACAGCCCCTTCAGCCTGGGCGAATGGATTCGTCAGCAGCGCCTTTGCGCCGTGCACCGCCAACTGCGCGACGCCCACTGCCGCCTGTCGATCGGCGAGCTGGCCGCGCGCTGGGGGTTTGCCGACCAGGCCCAGTTCGCCCGGCACTTTCGCCAGCGGTTCGGCTGCACCGCCAGCGAAGTGCGCGCC
>NZ_VYKE01000051.1:0-35854 GCF_032424515.1 Pseudomonas sp. JV245A | reverse complement strand
TGTCCCTGGTGATCCATCCGCACAACCCCCATGTGCCGACTTCCCACGCCAACGTGCGGTTCTTCATCGCCGAGAAGGAAGGCGAAGAGCCGGTCTGGTGGTTCGGCGGCGGTTTCGACCTGACCCCCTACTACGGCAACGTCGATGACTGCGTGCACTGGCACCGGGTTGCCGAGCGCGCCTGCGCGCCCTTCGGTGCCGACGTCTATCCACGCTACAAGGCCTGGTGCGACAGCTATTTCCACATCAAGCACCGCAATGAACCGCGGGGCATCGGCGGCCTGTTCTTCGACGATCTGAACGAATGGGACTTCGACACCAGTTTCGCCTTCATGCGCGCCATTGGCGACGCTTACATCGAGGCCTACCTGCCCATCGTCCAGCGCCGCAAGGCCGCGGCCTACACCGCGCAGCAGCGGGAATTCCAGGAATTTCGCCGGGGCCGCTACGTGGAGTTCAACCTGGTCTACGACCGTGGCACCCTGTTCGGCCTGCAATCGGGCGGGCGCACCGAGTCGATCCTCATGTCGCTGCCGCCACAAGTGCGCTGGGGCTATGACTGGAAGGCCGAGCCGGGCAGCGAAGAAGCGCGCCTGACCGAATACTTCCTGCAGGATCGCGACTGGCTGGCAGCCAGCAACTAAACCGCACCCACTGTGTAGAAGCCGGCTTGCCGGCGAAAAGGCCTTCAAGGCGGATGCGGTTCCTACCCCTGTGTTGAGCAAATGGGATGAGAGATGGATCAGTACGTTGTCTTTGGTAACCCGATCGGCCACAGCAAGTCGCCGCTGATCCATCGGCTGTTCGCCCAGCAGACCGGCCAGCAGCTGGAGTACAACACCCTGCTGGCGCCCCTGGATGATTTCGCCGGCACCGCTCGCAGTTTCTTCGCCCACGGGCGAGGGGCCAATGTCACGGTGCCGTTCAAGGAAGAGGCCTATCGCCTGTGCGACAGCCTGACCGAACGGGCCCAGCGCGCCGGTGCGGTGAACACCCTGAGCAAGCAAGCGGACGGCACTCTGCTGGGAGACAACACCGACGGCGCCGGACTGGTGCGCGACCTGACGGTGAACGCCGGGGTCAGCCTCAAGGGCAAGCGCATCCTTGTGCTGGGGGCTGGCGGCGCGGTCCGTGGTGCCCTGGAGCCATTGCTGGCCGAGCAGCCGGAGGCCTTGGTAATCGCCAATCGCACCGTGGAAAAGGCTGAGCTGCTGGCGGAGTTGTTCGCCGACCTGGGGCCGGTATCGGCCAGCGGCTTCGACTGGCTGCAGGAGTCGGTGGACCTGATCATCAATGCCACCTCCGCCAGCCTTTCGGGCGAGCTGCCGCCGATTGCCGGCAGCCTGATCGAGGCGGGCAAGACCGTGTGCTACGACATGATGTACGCCAAGGAGCCGACACCGTTCTGCCGCTGGGCCAGTGAACAGGGCGCGGCCCTGGTGCTGGATGGCCTGGGCATGCTGGCCGAGCAAGCGGCGGAAGCCTTCTACCTATGGCGCGGCGTGCGCCCCGACAGTGCCCCGGTGCTGGCTGAACTGCGTCGCCAGTTGGCGCAGTAACCCCTCCCTCCTCGTAGGAGCTGGCTTGCCAGCGAAGGCGGCCTCAAGACTGGCGCCAGGTCCAAGGGCCTCTTCGCCGGCAAGCCGGCTCCTACGGATGGGGTTCAGTCTTCGAAGTGGATCGGGCAGCGTTCCGGGCCTTCGAGCTTGATCAACTCTTCTTTCACCGCCTGCCGTGCCCGGCGCAGGATCAGGCTGCGCTCCTGGCGCCTGAGGCGGCGTGCTTCCTGGTGCAGCATCTCCACCCCTGAATAGTCGATGAAGTTGATCTGCCGTGCGTCGATCACCAGCCTGGGCGCGTGGCAGCGCTGCATGCGCACCTGCAGGTAATGGCTGGCGCCGAAGAAAATCGAACCGCCGACTCGCAGGATGTCTTCATCGCCTTCGCTGGACTGCTGCACCCGCGGTTGCGAAGTGCGCTTGAGGTAGAAGAACAGCGACGCCAGGACCCCGGCATAGATCGCGGTCTGCAACTCCAGGAGCAGGGTGGCGACGCAGGTCAGGCTCATCACCACGAACTCGGCGCGGCTGACCCGGAACAGCGCGCGAATGCCCCGGTGGTCCACCAGCCCCCAGCAGATCAGCAGGATGCTGCCGGCCATGGCCGGGATCGGGATATGGGCGATCAGCCCGGCGCCGGCCACGGCGAACAGCGCCACCCACAGCGCCGAGAACACCCCGGCCAGGGGCGAGCAGGCGCCGGCCTCGTAGCTCAAGCCGGAGCGGGTGAAGGAGCCCGAGGACAGGTAGCCGGAGAAAAACGCCCCGACCATGTTCGACAGGCCCTGGGCGCGGACTTCCTGGTTGGCGTCCAGCAACTGTTCCGAACGTGCTGACAGCGAGCGGGCAATCGACAGGCTGGTGACCAGCCCGAGCATGCCCACCGCCACTGCACTGGGCAGCAACCGCAGGATCAGTTCCAGGTCCAGGGGCAATGGGCTAAACGGCGGCAGCCGGCCAACGAAGGCGCTGACCAGTTGCACATGGCCAAACACCCCTGGCAGCAGCCATACCACCAGGGCACTGAACACCAGGCTCAGCAGCAGGCCGGGCCAGCGCGGCGCCAGCAGCTTGAAGGCGACCCCCAGCGCCAGGGTGCCCAGCCCCAGCAGCAGCGAAGGCCGGTCCACCTCGCCCAGGTGCTGCAGCAACTGGCTCAGGCTGTTGAGGGCGGTGGCCTGGTTCGGCAGTTCCAGCCCCAGCAGGTTGGGCAACTGGCCCAGGGCGATGACCACCGCCGCGCCGAGGGTGAAGCCCAGCACCACCGAGTGCGAGACGAAGTTCACCAGGGCGCCGAAGCGCAGCATTCCCAGCAGCCACTGGAAGACCCCGGCCAACAGCGTCAGGAGCAGGATCAGGGTGATGTAGTCCTCGGAGGCCGGCACTGCCAGGGGGCTGACGCTGGCATAGAGAACGATGGAAATCGCCGCCGTGGGGCCGCAGATCAGGTGCCACGATGAACCCCACAGGCAGGCGATCAGCACCGGGACTATGGCCGCGTATAGCCCGTACTCCGGGGGCAGGCCGGCGATCAGGGCATAGGCGATGGATTGCGGCAGAGCGAGGATCGCGCCGCTCAGGCCCACCAGCAGGTCACGGCCGACGCTGGCCCGGGTCTGGCGCGGCAGCCAGCTCAGCAAAGGCAGGAGAGATTGGCGGTCGGGCCAGGCCATGGTTCCTCACGGGTGGGTTGATTCGGTGGGCCAGGGTAAAGCATTGCCAGGCTTTGGGTGCAGGAGCCGGCTTGCCGGCGAATGGCCGGCGCACCTCGGGCTACAACCTGCTCTTCACCGCTGCCAGGGCCTCTTTGTCATCAATGGTTCGCACTCCCTCCAGCCATTGCTCCAGCACTGCCGGGTGGGCCTTGATCCAGGCCTTGGCGGCCTCGGTGTTGCTGAGTTTGCTGTTGACCACCGCGGCCATGATGCTGTTCTCCATCTCCTGGGTGAACCGCAGGTTGCCCAGCAGTTTGCCGACGTTCGGGCAAGCCTGTGCATAACCCTTGCGGGTCAGGGTGTAGACGCTGCCGCTGGCGCCGAAGTACTTTTCGCCGCCGGTCAGGTAGCGCATCTTCAACTGCACGTTCATCGGGTGTGGAGTCCAGCCGAGGAAGGTGATGAAGCGCTGCTTTTTCGTGGCCCGGGACACTTCGGCGAGCATTGCCTGTTCACTGGACTCGATCAGCTTCCACTGGCCCAGGTTGAACTGGTTGCTCTTGATGATTTCCTGCAGCGACAGGTTGGCCGGCGCGCCGGAGCCGATGCCGTAGAGCTTTTTGTCGAACTTGTCGGCGAACTTGTCCAGGTCGGCAAAATCATGCACTCCGGCCTCCCACACATAGTCCGGCACCGCCAGCGTGAACTCGGTCCCTTCCAGGTTCTTGGCCAGCTGGGTGACGTCGCCATTGGCCACGAACTTGTCATGGAAGCCTTGCTGCGCCGGCATCCAGTTACCCAGGAATACATCCACCCGGCCATCCTTCAGACCCCCGAAGGTGATGGGCACGGCCAGGGTGTCGATCTTCGCCTTGTAGCCCATGCCGTCCAGCAGGAAGCCGGTGATGGCATTGGTGGCGGCGATATCGCTCCACCCCGGGTCGGCCATCTTCACGGTCTCGCACGAGTCGGCCCAAGCGGATGCGCTGCCCAGGGCCAGAAGCCCGAGCGTCAGTGCTGTGGATAACCTTTGCATGCTTTTCCCCTTACGTTTTATTGGTTTTGGCAGGGTTGTGGATAACGGGCCTTGCGCTCCAGGTCATCGAGGTCGATGTGGTTGCGCATGTACTGCTGGCTGGCGTCTACCAGCGGCTGGTGGTCCCAGCTCTTGAGTTTGCCCCGGCTCAGCGCCTCGGCCACCAGCCGGCGGCGGCGCTGGCTGGCCAGGACCTGTTGGTGAATGCGCGGAATGTCCCACTTGGCCCGGGCCTCTGCCAGGAACGCGGCGAACAGCGGCCGATGCTCGGGCGACTGGCCAAGGTCGAAGCGCTCTTGCGGGTCGTGGTGCAGGTCGAAGAGTAGGCAGGGGTCGTCTTCGCTGTAGATGAACTTGTAGGCCCCGCGGCGAATCATCATCAGCGGGCCGATGGTGCCTTCGGCCATGTATTCGCCGAACACCTCGTCGTGCCCGCCCTGCCCTTGCAAGTGCGGGACCAGGGAGCGGCCATCCAGCGGCAGGTCGGGCTCGACCCGGCCGCCGGCCAGCTCCACCAGGGTCGGCAGCAGGTCGGCGGTGGAGACAGCGGCGCTGACCCGGCCGGCAGTGAACTGCCCCGGTGCACAGATCAGCAGCGGTACCCGGGCGGCCATTTCAAACCAGTGCATTTTGTACCAGAGGCCGCGCTCGCCGAGCATGTCGCCGTGGTCGCCGGAAAACACGATCAGCGTGTCGTCCGCCAGCCCGGTGTCTTCCAGGGTCTGCAGCAGCTTGCCGACGTTGCTGTCGATGTAACTGCAGGCGCCGAAGTAGGCGCGGCGCGCGTCGCGGATCTTATCCACAGGCAAGGGCTTGTCCCACAGGTCGTAGACCTTGAGCAGGCGCTGGGAATGCGGATCCAGCTCGCTTTGGGGCGGGGTCTGCGGCAGTGGAATCTGGTCGTCGCGGTACAGGTCCCAGAAGGCCCTGGGAATGGTGTACGGATCGTGGGGGTGGGTCATGGAGACGGTGAGGCAGAACGGCTGGTCGCCGGCCTCGCGCACATGGTCGAACAGGTATTGCTGGGCCTTGAACACCACCTCCTCGTCGAAATCCAGCTGGTTGGTGCGTACACAGGGGCCGGCCTGCAGTACCGAGGACATATTGTGGTACCAGCTGGGGCGCACATCGGGCTGGTCCCAGTTCACCGCCCAGCCATAGTCGGCGGGGTAGATATCGCTGGTCAGGCGCTCTTCATAACCGTGCAACTGGTCCGGGCCGCAGAAGTGCATCTTGCCCGAGAGCGCAGTGCGGTAGCCCAGGCGCCGCAGGTAGTGGGCGTAGGTAGGCACGTCGGCGGGGAAGTCCGCGGCGTTGTCGTAGGCGCCGATCCGGCTGGGCAACTGGCCGCTGACCAAAGTGAAGCGCGAGGGTGCGCACAAGGGGCTGTTGCAGTAGGCGGCGTCGAAGACCACGCCCTGGGCGGCCAGCCGGCTGAGGTGAGGCAGCTTGATCGGCGAGGGTCCGTAGAACGGCAGCAAGGGTGCGGCCATCTGATCGGCCATGATGAAAAGAATGTTCTTGCGCTTCATGGATTCGCGGCATTCCATATTCGATGGTTATGCGAAAGTGCTGCAATCGAGCATGGATCCCATGCTGTTGGTGGTAAAGCCCATGTACAGCAATGACTAGGATAAGCACAGCTTATGTATGAAGCCCTTGGCGACCTGTCCCTGGACCTGCTCCGGGTGTTCGAAGCAGCCGCGCGCCTGCGCAGCTTCACCGCCGCGGCGGTGGAACTGGGCACCACCCAGCCGGCTATCAGTCAGCAGATCAAGCGCCTGGAGGGGCAGCTGGGGGTGCGCCTGTTCGACCGCATCTACCGGGGCATAGAGCTGACCGAGTCTGCAGCCTTGTTGCTGGATCAGGTCCAGGCCGGCCTGCAGAGCATCGATGCCGGCCTCAGCGCCCTCAGCCAGCAGCATCAGCATGAGGTGCTGCAGGTGGCCACGGATTTCGCTTTCGCCGCCTATTGGCTGATGCCCCGCTTGCATCGCTTTCATGAGGCCAACCCCCAGGTGGATGTGAGCCTGGTCACCAGCGAGCGCAGCCACAGCATGCTGCGCAGCGATATCGACGTGGCGGTGCTGTTCGGCGACGGGCGCTTCAGGCAGGGGGAAAGCCACTGGCTGTTCAGCGAAGAAGTGTTTCCGGTGTGCAGCCCGCTGCTGCTCAAGGACCGTGCTGCGCCGCTGCCCGCCCCTTCCCTGCTGGAACTGCCGCTGCTGCACCTGCGGGGTGAAGGCAGCAACCACTGGTTTCGACTGGAGCGGGGTATTTCGCGAGCTGGGCCTTGCGGGTGCGCCGGCCCCAGGGCAATTGCGCTTCGACAATTACACCCTGCTGATCCACGCGGCCATCGGCGGCCAGGGCGTGGCCATCGGCTGGCGTCACCTGGTGGATGACCTGCTGGAGCAGGGCCTGCTGTGCCGGCCCATCGCCGAGAGCGCGCTGTCCGCCTACGGCTATTACGTGGTGCTGCCCCAGCGCAAGCGCCGCGGCCCGCTGATCCAGCGTTTCGTCAACTGGCTGATGAGCGAGCAGGCCGGCAGCGCCCAGAGCCTCAAGGGGCTGGCGCTGCCGTCCATTGCCCGCTAGGTGGCGGCCTGGGGTTGGGTGGCGATGAAACTCACATGCTCGCGCAGGTGCAGATTCAGGCGCAGCTCGTCGCTGATGCCGATTGCCACGCCGTTGAGCCGTCGCAGCGGCTCGGCAAGCCCCGGCTCGAGGCTGTCGCCAACCTGGTTGAAATGCTCGATACCCAGCCCGGCCACGCCCCGCGGCGCGTTGATCAGGGTCCAGTCCAGCGCGCTGCTGCGCAGTGCATCGAGGATTTCCTGCGCGGCATGGTGAGGCAGGCTGGTGCTGGAGGGCGGGTTATCGAGAACGCTGAACTCCCCCACCAGCATCAGCCGACGGATACCGGCACCCTGCATGCCTTCGATCAGGGCATCCACTGCCCGTACCTGGTTCACCGGGTCGGGGGCCTGGCCGGGCGTGGTGCTGCCGGGCAGATCGGGGGCATCCAGCAGGCAGATCACCGCCGAGCTACCGGCTACGCTCTGCTTGACCCGGTCCGGGTCGAACAGGTCGCCGCCCTTGGCGCGCAGGCCTGGGCGCGGGGCCAGCGCGGTGAGGTCGTCGAGAATGGCGATCACCTCATGCTGGCGCCTCAGGCTCTCTGCCATCAACGCACTGCCCAGGCTGCTCATGGCACCATAGAGCACCAGTTTGACCACCGGAGTTTCGGCATTTTTCATGGCCTGGCTTCCTTATTTTCCACAGATACCGGTTGTGACCTGTGGCGAGCCTTGAGGGTTCGTCTTGATTGCGAGGGTTTGCATGCAACGGATCAAGGGCTACCACGCCCATGTCTACTTTGACGCCAGCACCATCGAGCAGGCCCGGGCCTTGTGCGAACGGGCGGCGCAGCTGTTCGAACTGAAAATGGGCCGGGTCCACGAGCGGCCGGTGGGGCCGCATCCGGACTGGAGCTGCCAGTTGGCGTTCGGCCCCGAGGTGTTTGCCCAGGTGGTGCCGTGGCTGGCCCTCAATCGCCAGGGGCTGGTGGTGTTCCTGCATCCGGATACCGGTGATGACCTGCTGGACCACACCGACCATGCGATCTGGATGGGGGCTATGCGGCCACTGGACCTGAGGGGGTTCTGAGGGCGACGGACCGCCGGCAAGCCGGCTCCTGCAGGGGCCGGCCGGTCGGGTGAGGTCAGTAGAGCACGCCGTCGAGGATCTCGTAGACGATGCCGGTGCCCACGGCGATCAGCACGATGTCGCCCCCCATGCGTCGCCATTCGTACCCCGGGTACACCGGCAGGCGCGACAGGGCCCGGGGCTCCAGGCGTTCGCCGTAGTAGCCGCGCGGCAGTGGCTGGCCGCGCACCAGGTGGATGCCGGGAGGCGGCGGCGCGCCCCGGACGAAGTAGCCGTGGTTGTCGCGGATGGTCTGGCGCACCGGGCCGAAATCCCGTGGCGGGCCGCCGCGGCGATCATCCCCCGGGCCACGGTGCTCGTTGCCACGGTTGTCCCAATGGCCCTGTTGTGGCCCGCCACGATCATAGCCGCCGCGCTCGTCGGCCATGACCTGCAGCAACGGGCTGGCGCTGAGCATCAGCACCGCGGCACCGGCAATCAGACGTTTGGGCATTTTCATCAGGTATTCCTCGCAACACACACAGCAAAAAGGGGTTCGCCACCTTGGTCGCGAACCCCCGGGTCTTGCTGTTTAGTCTGTGTCTCGAGGCGCTAATTCCTCTGTATCAGGAACTTTACCCTCAGCTGACGCGGGCCTTACGTACGCCCTCGGACAGCGCCGCACACAGGCTCAGCACCCCATCCACCGCCTGCTCGGCAGACTCGGCGCTGGCGATGTGGTCGATCAGCGCCGAGCCCACTACCACGCCGTCGGCCAGGCGAGCGATGGCGGCTGCCTGCTCCGGAGTACGGATGCCGAAACCGATGCTGATGGGCAGGTCGGTGTGGCGACGCAGGCGGGCCACGGCTTCTTCCACGTGTTCCAGGGTGGCGGCACCGGCACCGGTGACCCCGGCCACGGAAACGTAGTAGACGAAACCGGAGCTGCCGTTGAGCACCTTGGGCAGGCGGGCGTCGTCGGTGGTCGGTGTGGTCAGGCGGATGAAGTCGATGCCGGCGGCCTGGGCCGGGTCGCACAGTTCGCTGTTATGTTCCGGCGGCATGTCCACCACGATCAGGCCATCGACACCGGCGGCCTTGGCGTCGGCGATGAAGCGCGGCACGCCGTAGTGGTGGATCGGGTTGAAGTAGCCCATGAGCACCAGCGGGGTGTCGCTGTTGCCTTCGCGGAACTCGCGAACCATCTGCAGGGTTTTCGCCAGGTTTTGCTTGGCCCCCAGGGCACGGATGTTGGCCAGCTGGATCGCCGGGCCGTCGGCCATCGGGTCGGTGAAGGGCATGCCCAGTTCGATCACGTCGGCACCCGCTGCGGGCAGGCCCTTGAGGATCGCCAGGGAGGTGTCGTAGTTCGGGTCGCCGGCGGTGACGAAGGTTACCAGGGCGGCGCGGTTTGCTTCCTTCAGCTCGGCAAAACGGGTTTGCAGGCGGCTCATCAGTGTTTCTCCTGCTGGGACTGTTGCATGTGGTGCATCACGGTCTGCATGTCTTTGTCGCCACGGCCCGAGAGGTTGACCACCATCAGGTGATCCTTGGGCAGGGTTGGCGCGCGCTTGAAGACTTCGGCCAGGGCATGGGCGCTTTCCAGGGCCGGGATGATGCCCTCCAGGCGGCAGCACTGGTGGAACGCGGCCAGGGCTTCGTCGTCGGTCACCGAGGTGTATTCGACGCGGCCGATATCGTGCAACCAGGCGTGTTCCGGGCCGATGCCGGGGTAGTCGAGGCCGGCGGAAATCGAGTGGGCGTCGATGATCTGGCCATCGTCGTCCTGCAGCAGGAAGGTGCGGTTGCCGTGCAGTACGCCGGGTACGCCGCCGTTGAGGCTGGCGGCATGCTTGCCGGTCTCGATGCCGTAGCCGGCGGCTTCGACGCCGATGATCTCGACGCTCTTGTCGTCAAGGAACGGGTGAAACAGGCCCATGGCGTTGGAACCGCCACCGATGCACGCCACCAGGCTGTCCGGCAGGCGGCCTTCCTGGGCTTGCATCTGCTCGCGGGTCTCCTTACCGATGACCGCCTGGAAGTCGCGGACCATGGCCGGGTACGGGTGCGGGCCGGCGACGGTGCCGATCAGGTAGAAGGTGCTGTCGACGTTGGTCACCCAGTCACGCAGGGCTTCGTTCATCGCGTCCTTCAGGGTGCCGGTGCCGGCCACCACCGGGATCACTTCGGCGCCCAGCAGCTTCATGCGAAATACGTTGGCCTGTTGGCGCTCGATGTCGGTGGTGCCCATGTAGATCACGCAATCCAGGCCAAAACGCGCGGCCACGGTGGCGGTGGCCACGCCATGCATGCCGGCGCCGGTCTCGGCGATGATGCGTTTCTTGCCCATGCGCCGCGCCAGCAGGATCTGGCCGATGCAGTTGTTGATCTTGTGCGCGCCGGTGTGGTTCAGCTCTTCACGCTTGAGGTAGATCTTGGCGCCGCCGCAGTGCTCGGTCAGGCGTTCGGCGAAGTACAGCGGGCTGGGGCGGCCCACGTAATCGCGCTGGAAGTAGGCCAGTTCCTTGAGGAATTCGGGATCTTCCTTGGCCTTTTCGTATTCGCGGGCCAGGTCGAGGATCAGCGGCATCAGGGTTTCGGCCACGTAACGGCCGCCGAATGCGCCGAACAGGCCGTTGTCGTCAGGGCCATTGCGTAATTGGGACTGGGTCATTGCAGCGCTCCCGGGGGAAGTTTGGAGAAAGAAGGCCTGGTGGAAAGACCGCTTCGTAGAAACACAATGGAGCCCACTCTACCCCTGACATCCGATGCTGAAAACCGATAAGATCGCCGCAACCTGTCAGGAAAACTCACAGATAAAATGAGCCGCGACCTGCCTCCCCTGAATGCCCTGCGGGCCTTCGAAGCCACTGCCCGGCTCAATAGCGTCAGCCAGGCGGCCGAACAGCTGCACGTCACCCACGGCGCGGTCAGCCGGCAGTTGAAGGTGCTTGAAGAACATCTGGGGCTGAGCCTTTTCGTCAAGGAAGGCCGTGGCCTTAAACTCACAGATGCCGGCATTCGCCTGCGCGATGCCAGCAGCGAGGCCTTCGAGCGCCTGCGGGATGTCTGCGCCGAGCTGACCCAGGGCAGCGCCGATGCGCCCTTTGTCCTGGGCTGTTCCGGAAGCCTGCTGGCGCGCTGGCTGATCCCGCGCCTGGGGCGCCTGAACGCCGACCTGCCGGACCTGCGCCTGCACCTTTCGGCCGGTGAAGGCGACCTCGACCCCCGGCGCCCGGGCCTGGATGCCTTGCTGGTCTTTGCCGAGCCGCCCTGGCCGGCGGACATGCAGGTCTATGAACTGGCCAGCGAACGCATCGGCCCGGTGCTCAGCCCGCGCTATGCCGGTTATCCACGCCTGCGGCAGGCGCCGGCTGGCGTCCTGGCCAGCGAGGCCCTGCTGCACACTACTTCCCGCCCCCAGGCCTGGCCCAGTTGGGCACGGCGCAACGACCTGAATCCCGAAACGTTGAAGTACGGGCAGGGTTTCGAGCATCTGTATTATTTGCTGGAGGCGGCCGTGGCGGGCCTGGGGGTGGCAATTGCCCCGCAGCCGCTGGTGGCCGAGGACTTGCTGGCGGGCAGGCTGGTTGCGCCCTGGGGTTTTTCCGACACCCCGGGGCAACTGGCGCTGTGGTTACCCAAGCGCGCCGCTGATGGGCGCGCCCGGCAATTGGCGCAGTGGCTGGAAAACGAACTGCGCCAGCAGCTTTAGTCGCCGCGCTTGCACAGCAGATAGGCGGCCAGCAGGCCGATGGCACCCACGGCAACCCCGGCGGTGGTCCAGGGGTGTTCCTGGGCATAGTCGCGGGTCGCGATCCCGGTTTCACGGGTTTTCACTTTGACTTCTTCATAGGCATCGCTGAGCAGGCTGCGCGAATGCTTCAGCGCGCTTTCGGCATTGCTCTTGAGCGCCTTGAGGGTCTTGCGCGACTCGTCGGACGCATCGTCCTTCAGGCTTTCCAGCGATTTGAGCAGGCTGGAGATCTCGGCTTCCATACTTTCCAGTGAGGCTTTGCGTAACGAGGTGTTGGCCATGTCGGCTCTCCTGCAGGGTGGTGAATGGGCTGTGTAGGTTCCGACTGCGGCGTGTTGGGAAAGTGCAGAAAATCTGAACTTAGCCTTGGGCGCAGGCGCCACAAGTAATAAGAAAAATCACTGCTAGGCTGTAATTCACAGCTAAAAAGGAGAGCGCCATGACTGATCATCACACTTACAAGAAAGTCGAACTGGTGGGTTCGTCGCCGAACAGCATCGAAGATGCGATCAACAACGCGCTGGCGGAAGCGCACAAGAGCATCAAGCACCTGGAATGGTTCGAAGTGACTGAAACCCGGGGCCATATCAAGGACGGCAAAGCGGCGCATTTTCAGGTCACGCTCAAGGTGGGCTTCCGAATTGCCAATAGTTGAAGGCTTGAGCTAGGCTCTGGAACTTGTGCGCTGGCCGAGTGCCATAGGAAATGGCAAAGCGCTACAAGTGTCTTGAGCCTCTGTCAGGCAGGCGTCAATGCCGCCTCTTTTGATCCGACCAGGGAATGTGACCGATGAAAAAACTAGTATTAGCTGCTGCTTTGTTGAGTCTTGCGGGAACAGCCCTTGCCGCTGGCAAGCCGTGCGAAGAACTCAAGAGCGAGATTGCCGCCAAGATCGACGCCAACGGCGCCACGCACTACTCGCTGGAAGTGGTGGACAAGGGCGCGGCGGCGGATGGCAAGGTAGTCGGCTCCTGCGAAGCCGGTACCAAGGAAATTGTCTACAAGCGCGGTTGAGCCTTGTGGATGGTCAAAAAAAAGCCGACGCAGAACGTCGGCTTTTTCATGCCTGTCGTTTCAGCCTTTCATCACCTGTGACAGCAGCTCGTAGGAGTGCAGCCGATCGGCGTGTTCGTACAGATCGCAGGTGAAGATCAGCTCATCGGCTCCGGTCTGCTCGATCAGCACCTGCAGCTTGGCGCGGATTTTCGTCGGGCTGCCGACCATCGCCAGGCCGAGGAAGCTGGCGACCGCTTCCTTCTCATGGGGTAGCCACAGGCCGTCCATGCTTTGCACCGGTTTGCGCTGGACCAGGCTCTGGCCACGCATCAGCGCCAGGATGCGCTGGTACACCGAAGTCGCCAGGTAATCGGCCTGTTCGTCGGTGTCGGCTGCCACCAGCGGCACGCCAAGCATCACATAAGGCTTGTCGAGCACCGCCGAAGGCTTGAAGTGGTTGCGGTAGACGCGAATCGCCTCGTGCAGGTAGCGCGGTGCGAAATGCGAGGCGAAGGCGTAAGGCAAGCCCCGTTCCCCGGCCAGTTGTGCACTGAACAGGCTGGAGCCCAGCAGCCATACCGGCACGTTGGTGCCGGTGCCCGGCATGGCGATCACCCGTTGTTCGGGGGTACGCGGGCCCAGGTAGGCCATCAGTTCGGCCACGTCCTCAGGGAAATCGTCGGCGCTGCCGGAACGTTCCCGGCGCAGGGCGCGGGCGGTCATCTGGTCGGAGCCAGGGGCGCGGCCCAGTCCCAGGTCGATGCGCCCCGGGTACAGGCTTTCCAGGGTGCCGAACTGTTCGGCGATCACCAGGGGCGCGTGGTTGGGCAGCATGACCCCGCCGGAACCGACACGAATGGTCGAAGTACCACCCGCCAGGTAGCCGATCAGCACCGAGGTAGCGGAACTGGCGATACCGTCCATGTTGTGGTGCTCGGCGACCCAGAAGCGCGTGTAACCGAGCTTCTCCACATGCTGCGCCAGGTCCAGGGAGTTGCGCAGGGACTGCCCCGGGCTGCCGTTTTCACGCACGGGCACCAGGTCGAGGGTCGAGTATTTAACAGTGGACAGCGGTTTCATAAGCCTGCTTCTCCTTGGGGTGCGCAGGCTTTTGTCATGAGCCAAAACCTGCCGAGGTCTGTAAGTCAGATCTATGCAATGTGGGCATATACCCGAGTTTCAATAGCCTGAGTGAATTTGTCGGGTAAATGGGCATCGGCGACAACGGCTGAACTTTGCCATCGGATCTATCCTCAGAACCCTTAGGCAACAAAAAACATCAGGGTGCGAACTTTCGCACCGGTTCTTGAGGAGAAAGCGATGAGCATCAAAAAGAAAGCCTCGGCGCACTGGGAAGGTGACCTGAAAACCGGCATTGGCTCGATCTCGACCGAAACCGGCGTGTTGCGTGAGGCGCCCTACGGCTTCAAGGCGCGTTTCGAAGGCGGCAAGGGGACCAACCCGGAGGAGCTGATTGGCGCGGCCCACGCGGGCTGTTTCTCCATGGCCTTTTCCATGATCCTTGGCGAGGCCGGGCTCAAGGCGGACAGCATCGACACCCAGGCAGAAGTGACCCTGGACCAGGTCGATGGCGGCTTTGCCATTACCGCGGTGCACCTGATCCTCAAGGCGAAGATCCCCGGTGCCAGCCAGCAGCAGTTCGATGAGCTGAGCAAGAAGGCCAAGGAAGGGTGCCCGGTGTCCAAGGTGCTCAACGCCAAGATCAGCCTGGATGCGACGCTGCTGAGTTGAGGCAACTGCTTGGCCGGCTAGCCGGCTCCTGCAACGGTCCGTAGGAGCGGGCTTGCCGGCGAATGCGCCTGTGCGGCGGACAAGCACCTGTGGTCGAATACGCGACTGCGGCTTCAGCGCACCCCCGTGTGCACCGCAGCAAGGGAGCTTTAGATCATGAAACGTTTTGCCTTGGCGGTTGTTAGTTGTGCGCTGGCCACATCGGCCCTGGCCGCGCCCAAGCCCTGCGAGGAACTCAAGGCCGAGATCGAAGCCAAGATCCAGGCCCAGGGCGTACCTTCCTACACCCTGGAAATCGTCACCAACGACGAGGTCCACGACAACAACATGGTGGTCGGCAGCTGTGAAAACGGCACCAGGAAGATCATCTATCAGAAGAACGATCGCTGACCCGACTCAGGGCACGCAGTTGATCATGCGCTCCTCGGCGACTATTTCGCGCTGGGCGTTGTACAGCCGGGCGCTGGGGGTGAACCCCAGGTTGCGCGCCTCCAGGCGATAGCGCTGGCCGGCCTGGAAATGGTCGTAGCGCAGGCTCAGGTAGCACAGGCGCTCCTGGGGATCGTTGTTCATGCCCATGCCGCCGGCGAACACTTCGAAATCGAAGCGCACCATCAATTCGTGGCTGCCGGGGCTGACCTGGAAGAAGCGCCCGTCGTCCAGGCGCTGGTTGTCCAGGCGTTCGGCCATGACCAGCTTGCCCCCGGGCGTCGGGGTGGCCAGGTCGATCCAGGCCTGTTGCGGATCGACGCCCGGCAGGGGCGTGGTGCAGGCGCTGAGGGTGCCAAGGGCGAGAAACAGTAGAAATGGACGCATGACTGGGGCCGAGTGAGCGAGAGGCCCTCAGCATAGCGCCGTTCAACTGCGCTGGCAGCCTGCCGGCCGGGCTTTGTCGAGCAGGGTGTGCTGCTCGTCGTAGAGCCTGGCCCAGGGGTGGAAACCGATGTTCCCGGCCTGTACCTGGTAGCGCTGGCCGGCACCGAAATCCTTGAATTTCACGTTCAGCTGGCAATCGCGCCACAGCGGCTCGGCGTCTGGCCCGATGTTGCTGGGTTGCACGGCGAACTGGTAGCGCAGGGTCAGTTCATGGCTGCCGGGCTGGACCTGGAAATAGCGCGGATCATCGATGTTCTTGGCGTCCACCTCCAATGCCTGCAGGTGGGTGTCCCGGGGCGGGGCCAGGTCGACCCAGGCCTGGGCCGGGTCGGGGTCGGGCAGGCCGGCGCAACCGCCGAGGGTCAGCAGGCCGGTGGTCAACAGCAACACGCGCATGGCGAAACTCCAGGCTGGCGAGATAGTCTTGCGGACAGACTCTCTGTGGATGATTCGATTTGACTAGGCCGTGTTCAAGCCATGGGTTACTTGATCCTCTTTTACGGCTTTTGTTTCCGGCACTGATGCTTTTGCTGCTCAACGGTTGCAGCAGCGTCGGTTATTACAGCCAGCTGGCCAGTGGCCAATTGCAGCTGCTGCGAGCCCGTGTGCCGGTGGCGCAAGTCGTCGCCGACCCGAGCCGCGATGCGAGCCTGCGCGCCCATCTGGCCCAGTCGCAGCAGGCACGCCGCTTTGCCAGCGAGCACCTGCACCTGCCGGACAACCGCAGCTATCGGCTGTACGTCGACATCGGGCGGCCCTATGTGGTGTGGAACGTGTTCGCCACCCCGGAGTTTTCCCTGAACCCGCAAACCCACTGCTTTCCCATTGCCGGTTGCGTGGCTTACCGCGGCTATTACAGCCAGGGCGCGGCCCGGGGCGAGGCGGCGTTGCAGCAGTTGAAGGGCATGGACGTGGCGATCGGCGGGGTCGAGGCCTATTCCACCCTGGGCTGGTTCGACGACCCGATCATCAGTTCGATGATGCACTGGGGCGACGAGCGCCTGGCGACCCTGATCTTCCACGAGCTGGCGCACCAGCGCTTCTATGTGAAGGACGACACCGAGTTCAACGAGTCCTACGCCACCTTCGTCGAGCAGGAAGGCACCCGCCAGTGGCGCGCCTATCGCGGGCTGGCGCCATTGAGCGACGGCGAGTTGCGCCAGCGTGACCAGTTCACCCAGCTGGTGCTCGATACCCGCAAGCGCCTGGAGCAGCTGTATGCCCTGCCCTTGCCCGCCGAGCAGATGCGCCAGCGCAAGGCCGCGGAGTTCGAGCGCATGCGCAGCGAGTATCGGCAGTTGCGCGACAGCCAGTGGGCGGGTTCCAAGCGCTATGACGCCTGGGTCAACGCCCCGCTAAACAACGCCCGGCTGCTGCCCTTCGGCCTGTATGACCAATGGGTGCCGGCGTTTGCCGCCTTGTTCAGGCAGGTGAAGGGGGACTGGCCGGCATTCTTCGCCGCCGTGGAGACGCTGGGGCGTTTGCCAGCCGAGGAGCGCAAGGCGGCCCTGATCCGGTTGCAGGACACCGTCGCCCTGGCGCCGGCTCCTGCTTCGGGCCTGTAGCAGCCGGCTTGCCGGCGAAGCCTCTGCCCTAACGCGGCAAAAACGCCTGGTGCAGCTCGCCCAGGGTCTGGAAGTGATAGGCCGGGGCTTCGGCAGTCAATTCCTCATGGCTGCCAAAGCCATAACCCACCGCCGCCGCATCCAGCCCGTTGCGCCTGGCGCCGATCAGGTCGTGCTTGCGGTCGCCGATCATCAAGGTGCTGGCAGGGTCGAGTTGCTCCTGCTCCAGCAGATGGGCGATCAGCTCCACCTTGTCGGTGCGGGTGCCGTCCAGTTCGCTGCCGTAGATCACCTTGAAGTGCTTGGCGAAGTCGAAGTGACGGGCGATCTCCCGGGCGAAGACCCAGGGCTTGGAGGTCGCGATGTACAGTTGCCGCCCTTGCCCGCCGAGGGTTTCCAGCAGCGGCGTGACGCCATCGAAGACGCGGTTTTCATACAGGCCGGTGACCTTGAAGCGTTCGCGATAGAAGTTCACCGCTTCCCAGGCTCGGGCCTCGTCGAAGCCGTAGAACTGCATGAAGGCCTGCAACAGCGGCGGGCCGATGAAGTGCTCCAGTTTGCTCAGGTCCGGCTCGTCGATGCCCAGTTTGCCCAGGGCGAACTGGATCGAACGGGTGATGCCCTCGCGAGGGTCGGTGAGGGTGCCGTCGAGGTCGAACAGTACGGTTTGGTAATGCATGGGGATTCCTGGGCTGTGCAAGGGGGGTCAGGGCCGGTCGTAGCCTTCGGCCAGGTGCAGGTCCTTGAGCTTCACGTAGTTGGCGGCGCTGTAGGTGAAGAAGGCGCGCTCCTTGTCGGTCAGCGGGCGCGCCTGCTTCACCGGGCTGCCCACATAGAGAAAGCCGCTTTCCAGGCGCTTGCCCGGCGGCACCAGGCTGCCGGCGCCGACTATCACATCGTCCTCCACCACCGCGCCATCCATGACAATGCTGCCCATGCCGATCAGCACCCGGCTGCCGATGCTGCAACCGTGGAGCATGACCTTGTGGGCGATGGTCACGTCGTCGCCGATCATCAGCGGGAAGCCGTCGGGGTTGAACGGGCCGGCGTGGGTGATGTGCAGCACGCTGGCGTCCTGCACGCTGGTGCGCGTGCCGATGCGGATGCGGTGCATGTCGCCGCGGATCACGGTCAGCGGCCAGACCGAGCTGTCGGCGCCGATTTCCACGTCGCCGATGACCACCGCCGAGTGGTCGACAAAGGCCCGCTCGCCCAGGTTCGGGGTGTGGTTCTGGTAGCTGCGAATGGCCAAGTGCGAATGCCTCTCTGAGATTTATTAATGGGGGCTATAGCTGCGGTGGGCGTCGATTGTAATTAAGATGGCTCAATGTTTCTTCCAGCCAAGGTGCCCACCGTGAGTGTGAACAACCCTCTTCTGCAGCCCTACGACCTGCCGCCGTTCTCGGCGATCCGCGCCGAGCATGTGCAACCGGCCATCGAACAGATCCTGGCTGACAACCGCGCCGCCATCGCTGACATCCTCAAGACCCAAGCCACCCAGCCGACCTGGGCTGGCCTGGTGCTGGCCATGGACGAGCTCAATGATCGCCTGGGCGCTGCCTGGAGCCCGGTCAGCCACCTCAACGCAGTGTGCAACAGCGCCGAACTGCGTGAAGCCTACGAGGCCTGCCTGCCGGCCCTGAGCGCCTATTCCACGGAAATGGGCCAGAACCGCGAGCTGTTCCAGGCCTTCGACGCCCTGGCCAAGAGCCCGGAAGCCGCCGGTTTCGACGTGGCGCAGAAGACTATCCTCGAACACTCCCTGCGGGACTTCCGCCTGTCGGGCATCGACCTGCCGCCCGAGCAGCAAAAGCGTTATGCCGAGGTGCAGAGCAAGCTTTCCGAGCTGGGCAGCCGGTTCTCCAACCAACTGCTGGATGCCACCCAGGCCTGGACCAAGCACATCACCGACGAAGCCGCCCTGGCCGGCCTGACCGACTCGGCCAAGGCGCAAATGGCTGCCGCCGCCCAGGCCAAGGACCTGGAAGGCTGGCTGATCACCCTGGAATTCCCCAGCTACTACGCAGTGATGACCTACGCCCAGGACCGTGCCCTGCGCGAAGAAGTCTATGCCGCCTACAGCACCCGCGCGTCGGACCAGGGCCCTAACGCCGGTCAGAACGACAACGGTCCGGTGATGGAAGAAATCCTCGACCTGCGTCAGGAGTTGGCCAAGCTCCTGGGTTTCGCCAGCTTCTCCGAGTTGAGCCTGGCCACCAAGATGGCCGAGTCCAGCGACCAGGTGCTGAGCTTCCTGCGGGACCTGGCCAAGCGCAGCAAGCCGTTTGCCGCCCAGGACCTGGAGCAGCTCAAGGCCTACGCCGCCGAACAGGGTTGCCCCGACCTGCAAAGCTGGGACAGCGGTTTCTACGGCGAGAAGCTGCGTGAGCAGCGCTACAGCGTTTCCCAGGAAGCCCTGCGCGCCTATTTCCCCATCGACAAGGTGCTGAGCGGGCTGTTCGCCATTGTCCAGCGCCTGTACGGCATCGAGATCGCCGAGCAGAAAGGTTTCGATACCTGGCACCCGGACGTGCGCCTGTTCGAGATCAAGGAAAACGGCCAGCACGTCGGCCGCTTCTTCTTCGACCTCTATGCCCGCGCCAACAAGCGCGGCGGTGCTTGGATGGACGGTGCCCGCGATCGCCGTCGCACGCTGGACGGGGTATTGCAAAGCCCGGTAGCCAACCTGGTGTGCAACTTCACTCCGGCGGTCAGCGGCAAGCCGGCCTTGCTGACCCACGATGAAGTCACCACCCTGTTCCACGAATTCGGCCACGGCCTGCACCACCTGCTGACCCGGGTCGAGCACGCCGGAGTGTCCGGGATCAACGGCGTGGCCTGGGACGCCGTCGAGCTGCCGAGCCAGTTCATGGAAAACTGGTGCTGGGAGCCGGAAGGCCTGGCACTGATCTCCGGCCACTATGAAAGCGGCGAACCGCTGCCCCAGGACCTGCTGCAGAAGATGCTGGCGGCGAAGAACTTCCAGTCCGGGCTGATGATGGTGCGCCAGCTGGAATTTTCCCTGTTCGACTTCGAACTGCACGCCACCCACGGCGACGGCCGCAGCGTGCTGCAAGTGCTGGAAACCGTGCGCGACGAAGTCTCGGTGATGCGCCCGCCGGCCTACAACCGCTTCCCCAACAGCTTCGCGCACATCTTCGCCGGCGGTTACGCCGCGGGGTACTACAGCTACAAGTGGGCGGAAGTGCTGTCGGCCGACGCCTTCTCCAGGTTCGAGGAAGAGGGTGTGCTCAATTCGGCCACCGGGCGTGCGTTCCGCGAGGCGATCCTGGCCCGTGGCGGCTCCCAGGAGCCTATGGTGCTGTTCGTCGATTTCCGCGGACGGGCGCCGTCGATTGACGCACTCTTGCGCCACAGCGGCCTCAGCGAGGACGCGGCAGCATGAGTGACGCACCCGTGAAGACCAAGAAACGCTTTATCGCCGGGGCGGTATGCCCGGCGTGCAGTGAGCAGGACAAGCTGATGATGTGGAGTGAGGACGATGTGCCTCATCGCGAGTGCGTGGCCTGTGGCTACTCCGACACCCTCAACGAACAGGGGCTGTCGGTGCCCAAGGAACTCGGGACCCGGGTCAACAGCGCGACGCCCAAGGTGGCGGACATCAAGGTGCAATCGGTGCAGTTTTTCCCCAACCCCAAGTTGAAGAAAAAGACTGACTGACCCCGCAGTAAAAAGCCGGCTCCCCTCCAGGAGCCGGCTTGCCGGCGAAGCGATTCGCCGCCCTTCTTTCGATCCCTGGGTTTTCGCAAGCAGGCTCGCTCCTACACAGGGTGTGGCGCTCAGTTGCTCAGCGGCTTGGTCGCGCTCACCGTCTCGAACCAGCTCTTCACCGAACAGGTGGCGAATACGCTGGTGCTGCAATCGCCATTGGCCAGGGCGGTGCGCAGTTTGTCGACATCGGCCTGCATCATGTAGCGAATGCCATCCTTGAAGTGGGAACTGTCGCCGTACCCACCCTGGGTCATTTCATTCAGCGCTTCTTCTTTGCTCCAACCCTGGATCACCACCCGGTACATGGCCGACATCAGGCCGGTGCGGTCCGAACCATGCTTGCAGTGCATCAGCACCGGGCCTTGGGCTTCGGCGCTCTGGATCGCGCGCAGGGCCTTGAGCACATCGGCGTCGTCCACATGGTTGGTGCGATAAGGCAACTGCACCTGGTTGATGCCCGGTGCCGACAGCCAGCTGGCGTCGGATTCCGGCAGGAAGTTGATCACCGTTGCCACCTTGAGCTGCTGCAGCAGCGGCACCGCGCCTTTGTCCGGCAGGGCGCTGCGATATAGGGTCGGGGACATCTGGTACAGGTTGTACTGCTTTTCCACTGGCTGCGCCCATTGGTCCGGGCGGCTGGAGGGGGCCTCTGCGGCTTGTACCTGTGGCCCGGCCAGCAGCGCCAGCAACGACAGGCAAAGGGCCGGGATGAAACGAATGCTCGACATGCGCGGGATCACCGATGAGGGGATTCAATGCCGCGCAGTATCGATTCGCCGGGGTCAAAGCCCCGTGAGCCCTCTGTCAAAGAATCGTGAAGCTGATCCGCTTTTTCCGGCGGTTTCTGATCTTTTTTCCGCCTGAAACGATTCATCTGGATGCTTAGCCTGCTACCATTTGTAACTAAAGTTTGCTGATGTGTTCATAAAACCGGGTCTTCCCGGCCTTTTGCGTTGCCAAAACACAAAGTCGCGCCATGACGCGGCTGACCAATCCATCAATGCCTGATGAGGTGCACCCATGTCTGATCAAGATCGAGACAACCCGCGGCGTGAGTTCTTGCGTAAATCCCTGACCTTGATCCCTGTGGTCACCGTCGCCAGCACCGGCCTGGGCGGCTCCCTGCTGGCGGCTGCACCTGAAACGGCCGCCGCTGCCACACCGGCCACGCCGGGCAAGCAGCCCGTCGGCAGCGGCCAGGGCTATGAGCCGGGCTATTTCACCGCCGAGGAGTGGGCCTTCATCAAGGCCGCGGTGGAACGCCTGATCCCGGCCGACGAAATGGGCCCGGGCGCCCTGGAAGCCGGCGTGCCGGAATACATCGACCGGCAGATGAATACCCCCTACGCCGCTGGCGCCCTGTGGTACATGCAAGGCCCGTTCAAGGCCGATGCCGCACCGGAGATGGGCTGGCAGAGCAAACTGGTGCCCAAGGACATCTATCGCCTGGGCATTGCCGCCACGGACGCGTGGTGCAAAGAGCTCAAGGGGCAAACATTTGCTGCGCAAGACAGCGCTACCCGAGACGACTTGCTCAAGCAACTGGAGGCCGGAACCCCGCAGTTCGACGCGGTCCCGGCCAAGCTTTTCTTCAATCTGCTGTTGCAGAACACCAAGGAAGGCTTCTTCAGCGATCCGATCCACGGGGGCAATAAAGGCCTGGTGGGCTGGACCCTGATCGGCTTTCCCGGCGCTCGCGCCGATTTCATGGATTGGGTGGAACGCAACGAGCAATACCCCTTCCCGGCTGTATCGATTCGCGGCGAGAGGGCTTGAGCATGGCAACAGTGATGAAGAAGGTCGACGCAGTGATCGTCGGTTTCGGCTGGACCGGCGCGATCATGGCCAAGGAACTGACCGAGGCCGGGCTCAATGTGCTGGCGCTGGAACGCGGGCCGATGCAGGACACCTACCCGGATGGCAACTATCCCCAGGTGATCGACGAACTCACCTACAGCGTGCGCAAGAAACTCTTCCAGGACATTTCCAAAGAGACGGTGACCATCCGCCACAGCGTCAACGACGTGGCCCTGCCCAACCGGCAACTGGGGGCCTTCCTGCCGGGCAATGGCGTGGGCGGCGCCGGCCTGCACTGGTCCGGGGTGCACTTTCGGGTCGACCCCATCGAGCTGCGCATGCGCAGCCACTACGAAGAACGCTACGGCAAGAACTTCATCCCCAAGGACATGACCATCCAGGACTTCGGCGTCAGCTATGAAGAGCTGGAGCCGTTCTTCGACTACGCGGAAAAGGTCTTCGGCACTTCGGGCCAGGCCTGGACCGTGAAGGGCCAACTGGTGGGCGACGGCAAGGGCGGCAACCCTTATGCGCCGGATCGCTCGGACCACTTCCCGCTGGAATCGCAGAAGAACACCTATTCCGCACAGCTGTTTCAGAAAGCGGCCAATGAGGTGGGCTACAAGCCCTACAACCTGCCGTCGGCCAATACCTCGGGGCCTTACACCAACCCCTATGGCGCACAGATGGGGCCGTGCAACTTCTGCGGCTTCTGCAGCGGCTACGTCTGCTACATGTACTCCAAGGCCTCGCCCAACGTGAACATCCTGCCGGCCCTCAAGCCGCTGCCGAACTTCGAGCTGCGGCCCAACTCCCACGTGCTCAGGGTCAACCTCGACAGCAGCAAGACCCGCGCCACCGGCGTCACCTACGTCGATGGCCAGGGCCGCGAGATCGAGCAGCCGGCGGACCTGGTGATCCTCGGCGCCTTCCAGTTCCACAACGTGCGCCTGATGTTGCTGTCGGGCATCGGCAAGCCCTACGACCCGATCACCGGCGAAGGCGTGGTGGGCAAGAATTTCGCCTACCAGAACATGGCCACCATCAAGGCCTACTTCGACAAGGACGTGCACACCAACAACTTCATCGGCGCCGGCGGCAACGGTGTGGCGGTGGACGACTTCAACGCCGACAACTTCGACCACGGCCCCCACGGCTTTGTCGGCGGCTCGCCGATGTGGGTCAACCAGGCCGGCAGCCGGCCCATCGCCGGCACCTCCAACCCGCCGGGTACCCCGGCCTGGGGCAGTGCCTGGAAGAAAGCCACCGCCGACTACTACACCCATCAGGTCTCCATGGACGCCCACGGAGCGCATCAGTCCTACCGTGGCAACTACCTGGATCTGGACCCGGTGTACCGCGATGCCTACGGCTTGCCCCTGCTGCGGATGACCTTCGACTGGCAGGAAAACGACATCAAGATGAACCGCTTCATGGTGGAGAAAATGGGCAAGATCGCCGAGGCGATGAACCCCAAGGCCATTGCCTTGCTGGGCAAGAAGGTCGGTGAGCACTTCAACACTGCGTCCTACCAGACCACCCACTTGAACGGCGGCGCGATCATGGGCACCGACCCCAAGACCAGCGCCCTGAACCGCTACCTGCAAAGCTGGGACGTGCACAACGTCTTCGTGCCCGGGGCTTCGGCCTTCCCTCAAGGCCTGGGCTACAACCCTACCGGCCTGGTGGCGGCGTTGACCTACTGGTCGGCCCGGGCGATCCGCGAGCAGTACCTGAAAAACCCCGGCCCGCTGGTTCAGGCATAAGGAGCGATGACCATGAAAGCACTCGTTATCGCCACCCTGGCGCTGCTGGGCAGCGCAGCCGCCAATGCTGCCGAAGCGGATCAGCAAGCCCTGGTGCAACAGGGCGAATACCTGGCCCGCGCCGGTGACTGCGTAGCCTGCCATACCGCCAAGGACGGCAAGCCGTTCGCCGGCGGGCTGCCGATGGAGACCCCCATCGGCGTGATCTATTCCACCAACATCACCCCGGACAAGACCGGCATCGGCGACTACAGCTTCGAGGACTTCGACAAAGCCGTGCGCCATGGCGTGGCCAAGGGCGGCAGCACCCTGTACCCGGCCATGCCATTTCCCTCCTACGCCCGAGTCAGCGACGCCGACATGCAGGCGCTGTATGCCTACTTCATGAAGGGCGTGGCACCGGTGGCCCGGGACAACCAGGACAGTGACATTCCCTGGCCCCTGAGCATGCGCTGGCCGTTGTCCATCTGGCGCTGGATGTTCGCCCCGAGCGTGGAGACCCCGGCACCTGCGGCTGGCAGCGATCCGGTGATCAGCCGTGGTGCCTACCTGGTGGAAGGCCTGGGCCACTGCGGCGCCTGCCACACGCCACGGGCCCTGACCATGCAGGAGAAGGCCCTGAGCGCCAGCGATGGCAGCGACTTCCTGTCTGGCAGCGCGCCGCTGGAGGGCTGGATCGCCAAGAGCCTGCGTGGCGATCACAAGGATGGCCTGGGCAGCTGGAGCGAAGAGCAACTGGTGCAGTTCCTCAAGACCGGTCGCAGTGATCGCAGCGCGGTGTTCGGCGGCATGAGCGATGTGGTGGTCCACAGCATGCAGTACATGACCGACGCAGACCTGACGGCGATTGCCCGCTATCTCAAGTCCCTGCCGGCCAATGACCCCAAGGACCAGCCGCACCAGTACGACAAGCAAGTGGCCCAGGCCCTGTGGAACGGTGACGACAGCAAGCCGGGCGCGGCGGTGTACATCGACAACTGCGCGGCCTGCCACCGCACCGACGGCCACGGCTACACCCGGGTGTTCCCGGCGCTGGCGGGCAACCCCGTGCTGCAATCGGCGGATGCCACCTCGCTGATCCATATCGTGCTCAAGGGCGGCACCTTGCCAGCGACCCACAGCGCGCCTTCGACCTTCACCATGCCGGCCTTCGCCTGGCGCCTGTCGGATCAGGAGGTGGCCGATGTGGTCAACTTCATCCGCAGCAGCTGGGGCAACCAGGCCTCGGCGGTGAAGCCCGGGGATGTGGCGGCGCTGCGCAACGGCGACTTGCAGAGCACCTCCAACGACGACCTGGGGCAGGTCACCAGCCACTAACCCCAAGGCCGGCGCTCGCTGCGGGCGCCGGCCCGGGATGGCCGTTCAGCCCTGGGTGAAGCGCTGGATGCCCAGGCGGCTTTCCAGTTGATAGCCGGCAATGCAGTCCGCCAGCCCGGCGGTCATCAGGTCTTGCCAGCTTGCGGGGAGCAGGCCGATGCCGTCGTGGCAGGGGCTCCAGCGCACCTCGGCGAACTTCGGGTCCGCTTCATCGAAAGGTTGCTGGCCGCTCACAGTGGCCTTTTCGATGTCCTGGGTGCACAGCTCGAATTCGCAGGCCACTCCCCACAACTGCCCGTCGGGGGCCCTGACAATGATCAGGTCGGCACCTTGTTCGTAGCTGGGGAGGTAGGCCTCTGCGGCGTAGAAAATCTTTTCCAGCGTGCCGGGTGTCCTGGGCATGCTTGTGCTCCTGTTCTTTGAGCCTGCCTTATACCCTAACGCCACACGCCCGCAGTAGCCGGCTTGTCGGCCAAGGATACGAGACGCCTTGTGTCGCACTGGGGAACGTCCGCTGGCAGGGGTGGGTTTCGGTCCGACGGTGCTGGTCAGGTAATTCCAGCTCCATTACTGTATGTGCATACAGTTATGGAGTGCTTCCATGTTCAACCCCCTGCCTCCCCGTGGTCGCGGTACCGCGAGCAATCCGCACAACCGTTTTGCGCCCAATCGTTCGGTGGCCGAGGATGATGGCTGGTACCAGGAAGTGCCGTTGACCCAGGGCACCGAGGTGCGCTTTGAAACGGCCAAGTCGATCATCACCCGCAACAGTTCGCCGGACCTGCCCTTCGACCGCTCCATCAACCCCTATCGCGGTTGCGAGCACGGTTGCATCTATTGCTACGCGCGGCCCAGCCACGCCTATTGGGACCTGTCCCCGGGGCTGGATTTCGAAACCAAGCTGATCGCCAAGAGCAACACCGCGGCCTTGCTGGAACAGCAACTGTCCAAGCCCGGCTATCGCTGCGCACCGATCAACCTGGGGTCCAATACCGATCCCTACCAGCCCATCGAGCGCGAACAGCAGTTGACCCGGCGCACCCTGGAGGTGCTGCTGCGCTATCGACACCCGGTGACCATCGTCACCAAGGGCTCGTTGATCCTCCGGGACCTGGACCTGCTGAGCGAGCTGGCGCGCCAGCGCCTGGTGGCGGTGATGATCAGCCTGACCACTTTGGACGATGAGTTGAAGCGCATTCTCGAGCCCCGGGCGGCGGCGCCCAAGGCGCGCTTGCGGGCCATCCGGGTGATGCGCGGGGCGGGCATCCCGGTGGGCGTGCTGTGTTCGCCGATGATCCCGATGATCAACGACAGCGAGCTGGAAAGCCTGCTCAGCGAGGCCCATGCCGCGGGGGCGCAGAGCGCGGCCTACATGATGCTGCGCCTGCCCCTGGAAGTGGCGCCGCTGTTCGAGGAGTGGCTGGCGGCGCATTACCCGCAAAGGGCGGCCCATGTGCTCAGCCTGATCCGCCAGAGCCGTGGCGGTGAGCTCTACGACAGCCGTTTTGGCGCCCGCATGCGCGGTGAAGGGCCCTTCGCCGATCTGCTGGCCCAGCGTTTTGCCAAGGCGCTCAAGCGTCTGGGGCTCAACCGTCGCGAGGGTTTCGATCTCGACTGTTCAGCCTTCTGTCCGCCGGGCGGGCAGATGTCGTTGTTGTGAGCGGCATTGGCCTATCGTTGAGTAGTGGGCGCAGCGTTCCCGAGGTACTCTGGTCGCCTTTTGCCATCGCTCATAGTGGCGTTCTAGAGCCTTCCGTTCAGTTTGAGTTAAGTATTCATGGCTACCTTGTTCATCGAGTGACCTATGGGTCGCCGCCAGCGGGTCGGTGGTTTTTTTATCGATGGCTGGCGTCGTGCCGGATATTTCTGGAAAATTCACCAAATCCGACAGAGAGGATGAATCATGAGTGACAAGGATAAACAGCCGTTGGCTGCGTCGGCTCCGGCACCCACAGAAGTCGCCGAGACCGCCGATGCAGCGCTGCAGCACATCGTTGACGGCTTTTTGCATTTTCATCATGAAGTCTTCCCGCAGCAGGAAGAGCTGTTCAAGAAACTCGCCACCGCTCAGCGGCCGCGGGCGATGTTCATTGCCTGCGCCGACTCGCGCATCGTTCCCGAGCTGATCACCCAGAGCTCCCCGGGCGATCTGTTCGTGACCCGCAACGTGGGCAACGTGGTGCCGCCCTACGGGCAGATGAACGGTGGTGTCTCCACGGCGATCGAGTACGCGGTGCTGGCCCTGGGGGTGCATCACATCATCGTCTGCGGGCACTCGGATTGCGGCGCCATGCGCGCGGTACTCAACCCGCAGAGCCTGGAGAAAATGCCCACGGTCAAGGCCTGGCTGCGCCACGCCGAAGTGGCGCGGACCATGGTCCACGAGAACTGCGATTGCGCCGACGAATCCTCCAGCATGCATGTGCTGACCGAAGAGAACGTCATTGCTCAACTGCAGCACCTGCGCACCCATCCTTCCGTGGCCTCGCGCATGGCCAACGGCCAGTTGTTCATCCATGGCTGGGTCTATGACATCGAGACCAGCTCGATCAAGGCCTACGACGCCGACAAGGGGTGTTTCCTGCCTCTGGATGGCAGCCACCCGATCCCGGTAGCGACGCCCAAAGCGCGTTTCTGATCCCACCTCAATCCCCCTGAGTGGTTGTAGCCAGGGCTGCCATCTGGCGGCCCGGCTTTGCCACGCCTGAAGAAAAGTCGGGAGAACTGTCATGCGTGCAGCACAGTTGAAAAGTGTCCTGCCACGGGAGCTGCTGGCTTCGGTGGTGGTGTTTCTGGTGGCCCTGCCCCTGTGCATGGGGATCGCCATTGCCTCGGGCCTGCCGCCGGCCAAGGGCCTGATCACCGGGATCATCGGTGGCCTGGTGGTGGGCTGGCTGGCGGGCTCGCCCTTGCAGGTCAGCGGGCCGGCGGCCGGGCTGGCGGTGCTGGTGTTCGAGCTGGTGCGCCAGCATGGGGTGGCCATGCTCGGGCCGATCCTGCTGCTGGCCGGGCTGCTGCAATTGCTGGCCGGGCGCCTGCGCCTGGGTTGCTGGTTCCGGGTCACGGCGCCAGCGGTGGTCTACGGCATGCTGGCGGGCATCGGCGTGCTGATCGTGCTGTCCCAGGTGCATGTGATGCTAGATGCCGCGCCCCAGGCCTCGGGCCTGGATAACCTTGTGGGCTTTCCCCAGGCTCTGGCGCAGGCCTTGCCGAGCCTGGGGTGGCAGGCTGGCTTGCTGGGGTTGGCGACCATCGCGGTGATGTGGGGCTGGGACAAGTGGCGGCCCCAGGCGCTGCGGTTCATCCCCGGTGCCCTGCTCGGTGTCGGGCTGGCGACCCTGGCCAGCCTGCTGCTGGCGCTGCCGGTGAAGCGCGTCGAGGTGCCGGCCAACCTGGCCGAGGCCATCGACTGGCTGCGCCCCGCCGACCTGCTCAACCTGGCGGACCCCAACCTGCTGATCGCCGCCTTCGCCGTGGCCTTTATCGCCAGTGCCGAAACCCTGCTGTCCGCCGCCGCGGTGGATCGCATGCACAGCGGCCAGCGCTCGGACTTCGACCGTGAACTGTCGGCCCAGGGCGTGGGCAACATGCTCTGCGGTCTGCTGGGTGCCCTGCCCATGACCGGGGTCATCGTGCGCAGCTCGGCCAATGTCCAGGCCGGGGCCCAGACCCGTTATTCGACGATTTTCCATGGCCTGTGGCTGCTGGGTTTCGTGCTGGTGCTGTCCAGCGTGCTGCAGAGCATTCCGGTGGCGAGCCTGGCGGGGGTGCTGGTCTACACCGGCTTCAAGCTGGTGGACCTCAAGGTCTTTCGCGGCCTGGGGCGCTACGGGCGCATGCCGATGCTGACTTACGCGGTGACGGCCCTGGCGATTGTCTTCAGCGACCTGCTGACCGGGGTACTGATCGGCTTTGCCCTGACCCTGGCCAAGCTGGCGTTCAAGGCATCGCGCTTGAAGATCAGCCTGATCGACCTGGCAGAGGAAGGCGAGATGGAGTTGCGTCTGGTCGGCGCTGCGACCTTTCTCAAGGTGCCGGCCCTGACTCGGGTACTGGCGACGATTCCCCCGGCCACCACTGTGCATGTGCCCCTCAGCAACCTCAGTTATATCGACCATGCGTGCCTGGAGTTGCTGGAAGACTGGAATCGGGCCAACAGTGCCAAGGGCTCGCGGCTGGTGATCGAAACGCGGGGCTTGAAGCGGCGCCTGGAGGGCCGGTTGACCACCACCAGCGGCGTGGGGGCGGCTGCGGCGAGAGGTTGAATCGCCGGGTGGGCGAGAGGGGCTTGGGCGAGCCAGGCCCTTCGCCACAAGGCTCGCTGCGAGCCTTGCTGGCGAGGAGTGGGTCAGGCGGCTGGCTGGTCGAGTTCCAGTTCCACGCCCAGTTGGCGTGACAGGCAAGGCCAGCGTTTCCAGGCGGCCTCGGTGTCCGGGCTGCTGAGTTTCTCGCGGTAGGCTTCCACCGACTCCAGGGCGAAGCTTTCTTCGTCGAGCATGGCGTCGACGGCGTGGTGCACCGCTTCGTCCAGCTGGTTGGCGAAGGTTTCGCCGATCAGTTGGTGGGCGATGAGGTTGGCGACAGTCATGTCCAGGGGGATCAGCGGACGGCCGAAATGCTTGATGTACAGGTCGTTGACCTCTTCCACCAGACGGTGGGCCAGATAGGCTTCATCCAGCAGGCCGTCGAGGCCGACGTGGCCATCCATGATGGCCGGCGGCTGGAGGAAGAATTGCTCGGCGATCTTCAGCACCGGCTTGATCTGCGACTCGATGCCGGCTTCCCGGGCTACAGAGTTGGCGGCGTCCAGAAGGTCTGGAACCTGGTCGATGTAGGCGCTGACAAAACGGGTCATGACGCCCTTGGCGTCGACTTCGGGCAGCTGGATGGCGGGGTGCAGGTGAGGCAATTGGCTCTCCAACTGACGGGTCAGGAGGCCGGTACTGGCTTCGTGCTGCTGGGCCAGTTTGATCTGCTCGCGCAATGCGGCGGTGTTCATGAAAACTCCAGGGAACAAGGGCAATTGAATAGGGAGAACATAAGTTAGCCTGCTTACAAAAGCGCTTAAGACGCATTTGTCATAATTATTTCATGCTTAGTCACCACGGTTATATCGTTTCGCCATCCAGGGCACTCGATCCCTTTCCCGCCGTGGCCTGCAAACCTCCTTATTAGTGTTTCAGCTGATTTACGCCCTCGCGTTGCGAGGTGGGAGTCGCTGTCTATACTCGCCCTTGTATGAAGTTAGCTGATGACGCCCGACTGCAAATGCAGCGAAGGCTCGGCCGGTTTAAGTTCGTAGTCTAGGCAGCCGCTCCCTTGCCGCAGGTGTTAAGCCGGCGGGATAACAAGAACGATAAGGGGAACCCGCAATGATGCGACATCCACATGTCTGGATGGGCCTCCTGTTGTGGTCGGTATTCAGCCAGGCGCAAGCCGCCTGGACCGTGAATATGACGCCTGGGGCGACCGAGATAAGCCACGCGGTATTCGACCTGCACATGACCATCTTCTGGATCTGTGTGGTGATCGGCGTCATCGTCTTCGGTGCGATGTTCTGGTCGATGATCGTTCACCGCCGTTCCGTCGGCCAGGTCCCGGCCAAATTCCACGAAAGCACCACGGTGGAAATCCTCTGGACCATCATTCCCTTCCTGATCCTGGTGGCCATGGCCGTGCCTGCCACGGCGACGCTGATCAAGATGTACGACACCAGCGAGCCGGACGTGGATATCCAGATCACCGGCTACCAGTGGAAGTGGCACTACAAATACCTCGGCCAGGACGTGGAGTTCTTCAGCAACCTGGCCACCCCCGCCGACCAGATCCACAACCAGAGCACCAAGGGCGAGCACTACCTGCTGGAGGTCGACCAGCCGCTGGTACTTCCGGTGGGCGCCAAGGTGCGCTTTCTGGTGACCGCCGCCGACGTCATCCACTCTTGGTGGGTGCCGGCCTTTGCGGTCAAGCGCGATGCTATCCCGGGTTTCGTCAACGAAGCCTGGACCCGGGTCGACAAGCCTGGCATCTACCGTGGCCAGTGCGCCGAGCTGTGCGGCAAGGACCACGGCTTCATGCCGATCGTGGTGGAGGTCAAGAGCCAGGCCGACTACGACACCTGGATGGGCGAGCGCAAGGCCGAGGCGGCCAAGCTCAAGGAGCTGACCAGCAAGGAATGGACCCTAGACGAGCTGGTGGCCCGCGGTGACAAGATCTACCACACCACCTGCGTTGCCTGTCACCAGGCGGAAGGCCAGGGCCTGCCGCCGATGTTCCCGGCCCTCAAGGGCTCGAAGATCGCTACCGGTCCCAAGGAGGCTCACCTGAGCCTGGTGTTCCACGGCAAGCCGGGCACCGCCATGGCGGCCTTCGGCAAGCAGCTGTCGGAAGTCGACATCGCCGCCGTCGTCACCTACGAACGCAACGCCTGGGGCAACAACAAGGGCGACATGGTGACGCCCAAGGAAGTCCTGGCGCTGAAGCAGGCGGAAAGCAAATGAGCCGGCTCATGGGGTATGTGCGCAACCGGTCGCGGCGTTTCGCCGCCGATCATCCAGTCCATTCGCTCGCAGGAGACAGGACATGAGTGCTGTGATCGATGACCACGGCCACGCCGGCCATGATGACCACGCCCATGGCCCGGCCAAGGGCCTGATGCGCTGGGTACTGACCACCAACCACAAGGACATCGGCACCCTGTACCTGTGGTTCAGCTTCTGCATGTTCCTGCTGGGCGGCTCGTTCGCCATGGTGATCCGTGCCGAACTGTTCCAGCCCGGGCTGCAGATCGTCGAGCCGGCGTTCTTCAACCAGATGACCACCATGCATGGCCTGGTGATGGTCTTCGGTGCGGTGATGCCGGCCTTCGTCGGCCTGGCCAACTGGATGATCCCGTTGATGATCGGCGCGCCGGACATGGCCCTGCCGCGGATGAACAACTTCAGCTTCTGGCTGCTGCCGGCGGCCTTCCTGTTGCTGATCTCGACCCTGTTCATGCCCGGCGGCGGGCCGAACTTCGGCTGGACCTTCTATGCCCCCCTGTCCACCACCTATGCCCCGGAAAGCGTGACCTTCTTCATCTTCGCCATCCACCTGATGGGCGTCAGCTCGATCATGGGCGCGATCAACGTGATCGCCACCATCCTCAACCTGCGAGCCCCGGGCATGACCCTGATGAAGATGCCCCTGTTCGTCTGGACCTGGCTGATCACCGCCTTCCTGCTGATTGCAGTGATGCCGGTACTGGCCGGGGTGGTGACCATGATGCTGATGGACATCCATTTCGGCACCAGCTTCTTCAGTGCGGCCGGCGGCGGTGACCCGGTGTTGTTCCAGCACGTGTTCTGGTTCTTCGGCCACCCCGAGGTGTACATCATGATCCTGCCGGCCTTCGGCGCGGTCAGCTCGATCATCCCCACCTTCAGCCGCAAGCCACTGTTCGGCTACACCTCGATGGTCTATGCCACCGGGGCGATCGCCTTCCTGTCGTTCATCGTCTGGGCGCATCACATGTTCGTGGTGGGCATCCCGCTGGTGGGCGAGCTGTTCTTCATGTACGCCACCCTGCTGATCGCCGTGCCCACTGGAGTCAAGGTGTTCAACTGGGTGAGTACCATGTGGCAGGGCTCGCTGACCTTCGAGACACCGATGCTGTTCGCGGTGGCCTTCGTCATCCTGTTCACCATCGGCGGTTTCTCCGGGCTGATGCTGGCCATTGCCCCGGCGGACTTCCAGTACCAGGACACCTACTTCGTGGTGGCGCACTTCCACTACGTACTGGTGCCGGGGGCGATCTTCGGGATCTTCGCCTCGGCCTACTACTGGCTGCCCAAGTGGACCGGGCACATGTACGACGAGACCCTGGGCAAGCTGCACTTCTGGCTGTCCTTCGTCGGCATGAACATGGCGTTCTTCCCCATGCACTTCGTGGGGCTGGCGGGCATGCCGCGGCGGATCCCGGACTACAACCTGCAGTTCGCCGACTTCAACATGGTGTCCTCCATCGGTGCCTTCACTTTCGGTGCGACGCAGATCTTCTTCCTGTTCATCGTCATCAAGTGCATCCGCGGCGGCAAAGCGGCTCCGGCCAAACCCTGGGAAGGTGCCGAAGGCCTGGAGTGGAGTATTCCCTCGCCGGCGCCGTACCACACCTTTGTCACCCCGCCGGAAGTGAAATGAACATCTGTGCTGTAGGAGCGAGCTCGCTCGCGAAGGCGCCAGAGGGTGGTGCCCGCTTCGCCGGCAAGCCGGCTCCTACAGGCTTGGGAGGACGTTGAGATGGCCGAGGTAACGCTGAAGAAACTGGTGACCCGCCTGTTGCTGGTGGTGGTGGCGATGTTCGTCTTCGGTTTTGCCCTGGTGCCGATCTACGACGTGATGTGCAAGGCCCTGGGGATCAACGGCAAGACCGGTGGGCAGTATGCGGACCAGGGGCAGCAGGTGGATGTATCGCGCCAGGTGCGGGTGCAGTTTCTGTCCACCAATGCCATCGACATGGTCTGGGATTTCTATCCCAAGTCCGATGACATCGTGGTCCATCCGGGGGCGGTGAACGAGATGATCTTCATCGCCCGCAACCCCAGCGACCACCCGATGAGCGCCCAGGCGATCCCGAGCATCTCCCCCAGCAGCGCGGCCATGTATTTCCACAAGACCGAGTGCTTCTGCTTTACCCAGCAGGTGCTGCAGCCGGGCGAGAAGATCGAGATGCCGGTGCGTTTCATCGTTGACCGTGACATGCCCAAGGATGTGAAGCACCTGACGCTGGCTTACACGCTGTTCGATATCACCGCGCGTCATCCACCGGTGGCGGTTGCCGCCAAGAACGGTGGCTAGACGATCTAGCGTGCCCGATAAGGAGAACAACCCATGGCGACTCATGAGCACTATTACGTTCCCGCCCAGAGCAAGTGGCCGATCATCGCAACGGTGGGCATGTTCGTCACCGTGGTGGGCCTGGGCACCTGGTTCAATGACCTCAAGGCTGCGCGACCGGAATCCCACGGCCCGCTGATCTTTTTCGTCGGCGGCCTGCTGCTGGCCTACATGCTGTTCGGCTGGTTTGGTGCGGTGGTCAAGGAAAGCCGCGCCGGGCTCTACAGCGCCCAGCTCGATCGCTCGTTCCGCTGGGGCATGAGCTGGTTCATCTTTTCCGAAGTGATGTTCTTCATGGCCTTCTTCGGCGCGCTGTTCTATGTGCGGCACATGTCCGGGCCCTGGCTCGGCGGTGAGGGGCACAAGGGCATCGCCCACATGCTGTGGCCGAACTTCGAGTTCGTCTGGCCGCTGCTCAACAACCCCGACCCGAAACTCTTTCCGCCGCCCAAGGGCACCATCAGCCCCTGGGGCCTGCCGCTGCTCAACACCATCCTGCTGGTGAGTTCCAGCGTCACCGTGACCATCGCCCACCACGCCTTGAAGAAAGGCCATCGGGGCGCGCTGAAGATCTGGCTGGCGCTGACGGTGCTGCTGGGTTGCGCCTTCCTGGGCTTTCAGGCCGAGGAATACATCCATGCCTACCACGAGCTGGGGCTGACCCTGGGTTCGGGGATCTACGGCGCCACCTTCTTCATGCTCACCGGTTTCCACGGTGCCCACGTGACCATTGGCACCCTGATCCTGTTCGTGATGCTGATGCGCATCATGCGCGGGCATTTCGACGCCGAGCACCAGTTCGGCTTCGAGGCCGCCAGCTGGTACTGGCACTTCGTCGACGTGGTCTGGATCGGCCTGTTCGTTTTCGTCTACGTGCTCTGAGGCGCCCTACCAGGGCGCGTGGGAGACCAGCTGGCCGCTGAAGAAACCCCAGGCGATCAAGCCGACGGTGACCACGGCCAGCGCGACCCGAATGCTCAGTGAGGTCACCAGGCGCTTGGATGAACTGTCGTCCTTGACCAGAAAGAACAGGCCGCTGAACAGGCTGACAACCGTGGCAATCAGCATCAGGACGATGGCTGCTTTGAGCATGGTGGGACTCCGGGGGAAACGCGATGTACAGCAGTATAGCGAGTGGATTTCTCAGCCTTGCAGGCCAGCCATGAAGGGCTTCCGGCCGGGCATCGGGCCGACCCTGGTGGTGCTTTTGCTGCTGCCGGTGCTGGTTGCCCTGGGCTTCTGGCAACTGGGCCGGGGCGAGCAGAAGCGCCAGTTGCTGGCCAGCTACGCCGAGCGCCGTGCGGCGGAGCCGGTGGCCCTGTTCGAGCTGTTGGCCAGCGAGGATCCGGCTTTTCGCCGGGTACGCCTGCACGGTCATTTCGATGCCGACCACAGCCTGTTGCTGGATAACCGCCTGCATGACGGCAAGGTCGGAGTCGAGCTGCTGCAACCCTTCCTCGACCAGGCCAGCGGTCGCTGGCTGCTGGTCAACCGCGGCTGGCTGCCCTGGCCCGACCGGCGCAC